>JAEZJD010000091.1 GCA_023436425.1 Bacteroidota bacterium
ATATAAATTAGGTACGCCAGGTTTTACGCTGAAGTCATCCATTTCATCATTCATAAAAAAACCACCGCCGGTGACAACGGTCTTACTTCCATACGAATTGTTTAATGTGGTAGTGACAGCCACTGCATTTCCTAATTTATCAATAACACTCAGGTGCGTTGTTTCTTCGCTTTCTTTCTTAGCAATCTTGCCCGGCTTCACCTGTTCGCTGTTGCCGGCTACACCCACCTGAAAGTCGCTCATGCGCATTTGCAGGTATTCACTGCTTGTTATCTTGTCAACGGGTACGTTGTAAAAGTCTGCGTCGCCCATGTATTCTGCACGGTCTGCAAAAGCACGGCGTTCAGCTTCCACCATTAAGTTTACCGACTCCGGAGATAAAAAGCCAAAGGTTTTTATTGGCCATGGTTCAATCATTTTCAGCATTTGGTGGAGCAAGATGCCTCCGCTGCTCGGCATCGGCATTCCTATAATTGTGTAGCCTCTGTAGTCAAATGAATGAGGTGTTCTCCATTTTGCCGTGTAATTTTTTAAATCATCAAGCGTAATGATACCGCCGCCTTTGCTCATTTCCGCTGCAATCAGTTCGGCAGTTTTGCCTTGGTAAAAGCCCGCTGCTCCGTTGTCTCTAATCCTCATTAATGTGCGTGCAAGCTCTGTTTGAACTAAAGTGTCGCCGACCCGCCATGTTGATTTTGTGAAAGCGTTATCTGATGTATTGTATTTTTTTAAATCGTTTTGAATGCCGTTGAACGACGTTGCTTCGCCGGGGGTGAGTACAAAGCCTTTTTCTGCGAGGTCTATTGCCGGCTGTACCAACTGCTTCCATGATAGTTTCGCATACTTAAATGTTTCCGCAAGTCCCGCAATTGTTCCCGGAACGCCACTTGCAAGGTGCCCGTTAATGCTCTTGCCTTCCATCACATTCCCATTGGCATCAAGGTACATGTCGCGGTGAGCTGCGGATGGAGCCGATTCGCGGTAATCTAAAGCAAGCGTTTGCCCTGAAGCGGTACGTGCCACCATAAATCCGCCGCCACCAATGTTTCCGGCGTTTGGATAAACAACCGCTAATGCCAATTGCGTGGCTATCGCCGCGTCGAAAGCATTGCCTCCGAGCTTCATAATTTCCACACCAACTTTGCTTGCCAGCGGATGAGCAGATGCCACAGCTCCATTGCTGCTGACAACCTTCTTTTGAATGTTGAAATTGTATGGATTAATCTGTGCACCAACTCCCACGAGGTTTTTTTGAGAGCCGCAGGAAGCGAGAAAAAAAGCTACGATGATTGACAACTTGCGCATGTGAAGTGTTTGTTCTACAAACTTAAGAAAGTGAACGCCATCAATAATTTTTCCGGCAGTTTGAAAAACAACAACAATCTTCTATTTTGCAGCTTCTACATCAGTACATTTAACCTAAACCTCTGATGTGTGTTCCCCGCGGCACAGCGGGGAATTTTTTTTGTAAAAGTTGTGAATGCAAAAGTTTAGTTGTTTTCTTTCTGAGAGGCTGTTTTCGATCAAGTTCGATATTTGTTTTTCGCGACAAATACTATTTTTGGCTTTACACACCCGGAGGAATGATAATAAACCCTATAAAAATTTTAATGGCGGACGATGACTTGGAAGATTTGGAGTTATTTGGTGATGCCATTTTGAATATTGAACCCTCAGCAGGAGTTCAAAAGTTTACCACAGGAAAAGCTGTTCTCGAATATTTGTCCAATCAGCCGGACGATCAGCTGCCATGCCTTATGGTTTTGGATTATAATATGCCTGAACAAAATGGTGCTGAAGTGCTGGCACAAATTTGCCGCGACACTCGTTACGACTCTATTTCTAAAGTAATTCTAAGTACTTCGAGTTCGCCGTCGCATATGAGAGAGTGCTTAGAGAGCGGAGCTACCGACTATTTCGTGAAGCCAAACAATATGAAGGAAGTAGATGAAGTAGCACGGAAAATGTTATCGTATTGCCAGATCAAAAGTTAGCTTACCGGAAGATAAATGTGAATGGAAGCGCCAA
This sequence comes from Bacteroidota bacterium, assembly GCA_023436425.1. GTDB lineage: Bacteria > Bacteroidota > Bacteroidia > Chitinophagales > Chitinophagaceae > Flavisolibacter. The sequence goes on from JAEZJD010000091.1 coordinate 2,029, forward strand.
CATTCGCCTTGCCTTCTGCTTCGATAAACCCTTGGTGATTCTGCACAATTTTTTTGCTTATCGCGAGCCCAATTCCCGATCCGTTACGCTGTGCCACGTTATTGAGGCGCTGAAATATTACAAACATCTTTTCTGCATATCGTTGATCGAACCCAATTCCGTTGTCCTTGATAGTTAGTTTGTAATAGTTCTTTCCTCGTTCGGCACCTTCTTCCCTTATTTCCGCGCCGGTTACAACCTCGCAGCAGATGTTTATTTTCAGATTGCGTTCCGGATGCCGGTACTTGATCGAATTACTAATCAAATTGTCGAAAAGTTGTTTCAATTGAAACGGAATGCCTGTAATTACCGGCAGTTTTTCTACATCCCACGAAACGTTCTGATGTTCCAAGTCTTGCTTGTGCAGAAACAGAACTTCGTCCATTAACTCAGTAAGATCAACTTCTTCCAGAGCTTGTTCAGTTGAGGTTATTCTTGAGTAGGTGAGAAGGTCTTCAATCAGGTTGCTCATGCGTTTGGCAGCCGCAATACACCGGGACAAGTAATCTTTTGATTTCTCATCCAATTGGTTATTGCTGTTCTCTGCAACTGTAGATGTGTACAAGTGAATTTTGCGCAATGGCTCCTTCATGTCGTGCGATGCTGCGTATGCAAACTGTTCCAATTCTTTGTTTTGAAATTCGAGCTGATTCGCATAATTCCTCATTGTATCCTCAGCCTGTTTTTTTTCCGTCAGGTCACGCGTTACTTTCGTGAAACCAATTACCTCATTCCTGTCATTGTGCAAAGCAGTCATCACAATGCTTCCCCAAAACTTAGTGCCGTCTTTGCGCTGTCTCCATCCTTCGTGAACCGCTTTTCCTGTTGTTCTTGCAACTTCTAAAAGCCGGTCGGGCAAGCCGGCGTCTCTATCTTCCGGTAAGTAAAACGTCTTAAAACTTTTCCCTACAATTTCATTTTCACTATAACCTTTAATATTTTCCGCGCCCTTGTTCCAATTTTGAACAATACCGTTTTTGTCCAGCAGAATGATAGCATAGTCCTCCACTTCATCAATCATTTTGTGGTAACGCTCTTCACTTTGCTTTAGTTGTTCTGTCTTTTGTTCGAGCTGCCTGTTGTATTCTTTCAGTTTATCTTCCGCCATCTTGCGATTGGTAAGATCGCGGGTAACTTTAGAAAATCCGATGATTTCATCGTTTTTACCGTGCAATGCTGTGAGAACGGTGCTAGCCCAAAACAGTGTTCCATCCTTTTTCATTCGCCATCCCTCGTGAACAGCTTTTCCATTTTGTTCTGCTACGTGCAAAAGCTGCATGGGAATCCCTTTCTCGCGATCTTCTGGTCTGTAGAATTGTTGAAAACTTTTGCCAACTATTTCCTTTTCCTTATAGCCTTTTATATTCTCGGCACCCTTGTTCCAATTTTGGATAATCCCATTTTTATCTAACAAGATGATAGCATAATCTTCCACTTCTTCCACCATCTTGTGGTAGCGTTCTTCTGTTTCCTTCAGCTCTTCGTTCTTTGAGGTGAGATGGGCAGTGTTTTCTTCGATCTTTTTCTCCAGTGAGGCTGCGAGCTCTTTATACTTCCATTCGCTTTTCTTTAATGCTAATTCTGTATTTTTTTGATCGGTGATGTCAATCAACGTGTGTAGTGAGCCACACCATTTACCCTCTTTATTTTCTATCAGATGTGCTGCTCCTTTGATGACTTTTTTAGAACCGTTTTTGTCTACAATTGTGAGCTGAAAATCATCTGCCGCGACCCGGCTTTGCAGGCAACCCGCAGCAGGAGTTTCGGCGAACGGAATAGGTTTTCCATCCGAATTGTAGAACTTAAATGAAGCAAAAAAATCTTCCGCAAGTTGATTTTTTTTTGGATGACTCCCCCAGAGCTGCACTGCCTTTTTGTTGTAGCTGGTGATTGCGCCTGCCTGGTCGCAAACGTATACGGCTACTGGAAGAAGATCAAGAAATTTGTAGCTTTTTAGAGACACAAGTTCTGAAAGATCATGTACGGATGCTGTGACTTCATTGTCTAAAGTCGGGGTTCGTTTCATTTTAACTAGTTAAGGAGTTGCGGGCGCACACAAAATCAGCAACTTAGCACAATTATAAGCCAAACAAGAAGAGACAAAAAAATCGAGCCACACAGCTATAAGTGGCTGTTAATTAATGGATCTAATTACGAAATTCCTGCGAAATCATAAGCCCATAAATTCCGCCGTCCATTATTCCAATGCCGAGCCTGCCAAACGATTTGTTCAGAATATTGGCGCGGTGACCCGGGGAATTCATTAAACCCTTGTGGCAGATTGCAAGTGTTTGCCCCAAAGCAAGGTTTTCTCCGGCTGTAATAAAGGAAACTCCGGCAGCTTTCATTCTGTCGAACGGATCCTTTCCTTCAGGCGTGTAGTGTGAGAAATAACTACGGGAAAACATATCCCGCGAATGTGCCCTGGCTACTTTCGTCATCTCTGGATCTGCTTGTAGTGCTGCCAAGCCTCTTTTAGTTCTTTCATTGTTGACAAGAATGAGCATTTCTTTTTCCAAATCTTCCCGCACCCGCATGTTTTTAACCTTATAGCGGAGCCGCACTGTTTCGTCCGATTCCGGCTCCACCATCATGTTGTTCATGGTTTGTTTGGCAGCCTCGCCGAAAATCGGAGAGAAAAGTTCATCTACCCATTCCACCTGCAGTGCCAGCTTACCCGCTATTTTGCTGTCACGGGTAGTTGCTGAAAGAGTATCGGAAATAGGCAGAGCCAATAGAAGGGCGGCAATTATCGTGGCATAGACAACGCCGTTCACGAAGCCGGGAAGCAGCCCAAGCGATTTGTTTAGAAACGTTCTATGTGTATTTGGGTGCGTTGTGCGCAGAAAACTGTTGAAGATCCATGAAAGAAAAATCCTGCAAAGCACAATAATTACAATGAACGACAAGGGCATTGTCCAAACGCCAAGAGCCGGAAATGTTTTCTCAAGTAGATTGCCCGCCACACGGTAAAAGACAAGTCCTGCCAGCAAACTTCCAATCCAAATCAGCAGATCGATTGTACCATTAATGAAGCCCTTTGACCAACCGGCCCAAAGAGCTAAAAACAAAACCACAATTAGAAACAAGTCAATCAAATTCATCTTCAAACAATTGCTTTATCTCATTCGAAAACTAATGCCAACCACCTAAAAACTCTTCAACGAAAATAAATGGTCTGTTTTAACGCCATACTTCTTTTATTCTTGTGCGATGAACAATTTCGAAAGGATCAACAAACGCAATACTTTGGCAGAAGAGCTGAAAGCGAACGCATCACGGCTGGCACAATATTCATGATGATGAAGAAAAAAGATTATGGAAAAAAATAAAAACCACAGAAATAACAGTGAGTTCAATGACATGCAGAAAAAAACACAACACTCTAAATCCACTGACTCAGCACCTGCTGATGAAGCGCAGCAAATGAACAGGTTTGTTCAGGAAACACAAAAGGGGAAAAACAAAGTAGATGGCGATCCGTCGCAAGACAGTGACCGGCCGGTGGAGCAGTAGTGCAATGAAGAAAAGTGCAGGCATTCTCTTGTATAGGATAAAAAACAACAATCTCCAGTTTTTCCTGGTCCATCCTGGTGGGCCTTTTTGGAAAAACAAAGATGTTGCCGCATGGTCTATTCCTAAGGGTGAGTTCACCGAAGGAGAAGATCCGTTAGCTGCTGCAAAACGAGAGTTCACAGAAGAAACAGGACAACGAATTGACGGCGACTTTGTGGAACTGGCACCGATTCAGCAAAAAGGAGGAAAAATTGTTTTTGCCTGGGCTGTGGAAGGAGAAATCGATGAAAGCAGCATTGTTTCAAACACCTTTCAGCAGGAATGGCCATATAAGTCGGGCAAATGGTCAAGTTTCCCGGAAGTAAATAAAGCAGGCTGGTTTACCAGCGAAGAAGCCAGAATTAAAATCAACGCTTCGCAAGTGGATTTCATTGATCAACTTATCAGCAAGCTTTCAAGATTCTAACAATATCATTTCAGAAATTATTATGATTCACTCCACCAGGCCAAAGGTTTATCAATAGATATTTGTGCTCCAACAATACAAATTATGAGAACCGTTTTATTCCTTGCTTTTGCCGTGGCGTTATGCGCCAGTTGCAGCAATTCATCTGGCACCGCATCCACAAAAAAAGATACAGTAGAAGACAACAAAGCCGCGACTACCACCACAACAAACGATCCCGTGCCCCAGAACGCACAACCTGCAGATGCTGCAGCCATTATGGCGAAAAAGCAAGTACCTGTTCTTTGTTATCACAATATTCAACAAACAGGATTAGCACTGCGCTCTTCTCAAGGATATGATATTCCGATTGAAAAATTTCAAGACCAAATGAAAGCGCTTGCCGATAGTGGATACAAAACAATTTTGCCTGATCAATATTATAATTACCTGGTGTACGGTGCATCCATTCCGGAGAAAGCTGTGATGCTCACTTTTGATGATACCGATGAAGACCAGTTTACTCTTGCAAAAAAAGAAATGGACAAATATGGTTTCAAGGGAGTGTATTTCATAATGACTATTTCTATTGGAAAGCCAAGATACATGAGCAAAGAACAAATTAAGCAACTGGCAGACGAAGGTCATGCTGTGGAGTGTCACACCTGGGACCATCATCGTACCGACCGCTATAAAACTGAGAACGAAATAGAAGAACGTGGTAAAAAGAAAATAGTAAATGACTGGGAACAGCAACTCGATAAGCCTAAAGCAACTATTGAGAGCATTACCGGCAAACCTGTGAAATATTTTGCCTATCCATTTGGCGTTTGGAGCCCCACCGGTTTTCCGGAATTGAAAAAGCGGGACTACAAAATGGCTTTTCAACTTTCCACAAAAAGAGATTCAACAAACCCATTGTACACGGTGCGGCGTATCATCGTTCCGGGATGGTCGGGCAAGACCCTGCTTGGAAATATGAAAGGTTCATTCAAATAATTGGTTCGTAGCAGCAACGCTTTCTCCCCACAATCGGTAAACATTGCGATTTCATGTGCGGGATGACGGCGGCAAATCCCCAAAAACAGCGGTTTTCCACACTTTTGATTTTTGGAATAGGTTTTGGACTTAGATAAGCAAATCAGAAGTTATGTTACCTGTGTGGTTTTTTATAGTGCTGATTCTCTTGATCTGTTACCTGCTATACGTTACCCGTACAACAGAGGAAACGTTTTACATGATGAGCAGAAATCGATTGAAGAAAATACAGTATTGGATGAGAGAGAAAAACATGTTGTAACCTGTTTGGGCGCATTCAAAATATTGAAGATGCAGGAATGCATCTTCTTTTATAGCCGATACATATTAGATCCTTGCACCAAAGAGCATGCTTCCAATTCTTACCAGGGTACTCCCTTCCTCAACGGCGGTTTTGTAATCACCGGTCATGCCCATGGATAGTATTTCAAATTGGCAGTTTGGAAGTTCCACTTGTGCGTACTTATCAAAAGTTTTCTTCAGCAACTGAAATTCTGCACGAATCTTCTGTTCATTTTCGGTGAGCGAAGCCATTCCCATCAAACCTCTGATGCGGATGTTTTTCAGATCACTTAGTTCAACTTGCGAGTCGCCAGTCTGCATCAATTCCTTTAATTCATTTTCATCCAGACCAAACTTTGTTTCTTCCTGTGCAACATGCATTTGAAGCAGCACATCGATTACTCTATTCTGCTTGATTGCTTGTTTATTAATTTCCTTCAGCAGCTTAAAACTGTCTACGCTGTGGATAAGATGAACAAAAGGCGCAATGTATTTTACTTTATTCGTTTGCAGGTGACCAATGAAGTGCCAGCGAATTTCATTTGAAAGAACCTGTTGTTTATCGACCAGCTCCTGCACATAATTTTCGCCAAAGTCGCGTTGACCAACATTAAATAATTCGCGGATCTCTTCAACAGGTTTTGTCTTCGACACCGCCACCAGGGTTACATTTTTTGGCTTTAGTTCAGAGACTAACTGCCGGTAAGCTTCAACATTTATTGGCATACTGCAAAATTAAATCCCACACGCGGTGGGATTTGTTGGTTAGTAATCTTAGTTTATTTATTTCAGAATTCCTCTGCTAATCACTATTCGCTGCACCTCACTGGTGCCTTCGTATATCTGCGTGATCTTTGCGTCTCTCATTAACCTTTCCACATGATATTCTTTTACATAGCCATAGCCTCCATGAATTTGAACGGCTTCCGTTGTGGTCCACATGGCCGTTTCCGAAGCATACACCTTCGCCATTGAGGAACTCAAAGTGTAGTCCTTTTGTTGATCTTTATCGAATGCAGATTTAAAACAAAGCAGCCTTGCTGCTTCGATGCGTGTTGCCATGTCTGCAAGTTTGAAGGCAATGGCCTGGTGGTTGGCTATTTCAGTTCCAAACGTCTTGCGTTGTTTAGAATAAGAAAGGGACAACTCGTAGGCGCCACCTGCAATGCCAAGAGCCTGCGCAGCGATACCAATGCGACCACCGGCAAGCGTTTTCATGGCGAACTTAAAACCAAAGCCTTCTTCACCAATGCGGTTTTCTTTCGGCACTTTCACATCGTTGAAGAGAATGCTGTGCGTATCACTGGCCCGAATTCCCAGTTTATTTTCCTTGGCTGCCACCACAACACCCGGCCAATTTTTTTCGACAATTAGAGTTGTAATTCCTCTTGATCCTTTTGCCGGATCTGTTTGAGCAATCACGAGGTACACTGAGGCAGTGCCGCCGTTTGTGATCCAGTTCTTAGTGCCATTAAGCACGTAGTGATCACCTTTGTCTTCAGCCGTGGTTCGTTGAGATGTCGCATCGCTTCCGGCTTCCGGCTCACTTAATAAAAAAGCTCCTGTATAAAGTTCTCCATTTTTTTTGCCCTGCGCCAACGGCATCAAATATTTCTGCTTTTGTTCTTCAGTTCCAAACTCTTGCAGGCCGTAGCAAACAAGGCTATTATTTACACTCATGCACACACTGACACTAGCGTCCACCTTGGAAATTTCTTCCATCGCCAGCACATAACTTATTGTATCTAAGCCGGAGCCGCCGTACTCCGGACTTACCATCATGCCCAAAAAACCCAAATCAGCAAGCTTCATAATTTGCTCGCGGGGAAACGTCATTTTCTCGTCACGTTCTATCACGCCGGGCAAACAATCGTTTTGGGCAAAATCTCTTGCTGCCTGCTGTATCATGAGGTGTTCTTCGCTAAGCTGAAAATCCATTTGTTTTGTTTGTGCGCAAATATATGAGAAGCGTTTTTACCCGTGGCTGACATGCTACAATGAGGTCGCAAGCTTGCTTTGCCCGCAGCTGTTACCATCAGTAAAATGTTTTACAGAAAAGAGATTAAAAACAGATGGCCTGAAATTTTCATTATTCGTTGCTGATGGAGGCAGCAGCGGCGTTTACAACAGTATCACTCAAGAACTGGCAGGAGTTCAAAGATTACGTTCAGAATTTTTCAGAAAACTGGGCGTTTCGTGGCCAAGCCGATTCTAGATGGATGCTCAGTAATGCGATTGAGCGCACGGATTTCATTCATTTCAATGAAGGAATAGAGCAGGAATTTTTATCGGAATTTCAGCGTGGGTCGCGAAATTATCTGAGTAAAGATGAGTTGCCGCAGCACCTTATTGAATGGTTGGCTTTAATGCAACATCACGGTGCACCGACACGGCTGTTGGATCTCACAAAATCTCCTTTTATTGCCGCATATTTTGCGTTCGAAGTTTGTGCTGTTGCGGACAGTTCCAATGTTGGAATTTGGTGTTTGAATATTGCCCACTTGAAAAAGAGATCTCTCGAGGTTCTTAGCAAGGATTTTAGCGAAGCATTAAACCAAAGCAAGAATTTGATCAACGAAGATTTGTTCGAAAAAGTCTTTTTCAATAACAATCGCAGCCTTGTGTTTCCGGTGGAACCATTTCGAATGAACAGGCGCTACTCACTGCAGCAATCGATTTTTGTGAGTACCGGCATATCGTTCAAACCGCTAATGGAACAGCTGGAGTTTTTGGGTAAGGATGCTGCAAAAGCTGTAGTAAAGATCGAGTTGCCAACAACCAACAAAAAAGAAGTTCTGCGCCAACTGCAACAAATGAATCTGCACCGGGCGAGCTTATTTCCCGATCTTGATGGTTATGCGCTGTCTCTGCGTTTGCGCTACAACAGTATGAAGACTCCTGAAGAAATGAAAAAGGAACAGGAAGAAAAAGCAAAGAATAACAATTATCCTTTTTTCCCGTAACAGTTTATTCACTTATGTGGAAATAACGCGTTTGACTTCTTTCCACTTGATCGCTATGTTTGACCTGATTCTTAACAATCTTTTGAAAACCACTGAGCTATTATAAAGTCAAATATCCAAATTCAACGAAAATGTATAACTGCTTCAATAATATACTTCAGTATTTTGAGTTTGTCTTACACCCCTCCGGTAGTAAAGCCAATTTTGTACGCCGCAACACGAAGGTTACAAAGCAGCAACATTCGTCGCAGTCTACCAGTCCTGAGTCTTACAACATAAGAGGGAAAATTTTAAAAAATGACAAGCACCGCCTGAATCCGGCACCTTAGATTTTTCCTGGAACTTATCTTTGAATAATGGGTGTGGTAAAACAAATTGCTGAATATTTATATCTGCGGAAGCCTGATCCCGACAGGCCAAAGACAACTTTTGTACGCTACATGCACGGCATCAACAGAATAAGTCTGCTGTTGTTTATTGTTGCAATGATTATTCTGTTCTACAAATTATTTATTAGGAAATAGCGAGTACATAAAGTTCTTTGGCAGCTTTGGCTGATGCGTTTTCATCCTGTTTCAGCAAACGCTTCAACTCTTCGTAGTCGTTAAGAATTCTTGCTTTGACATTGTCGTCATTCAAAATTTTGTTCAACTCTTTTTTAACATTTTCGACCGTTAGTTCATCCTGAATTAACTCTTTCACAACTTCCCTGTCCAGAATAAGGTTCACTAATGAAATGAATTTCACTTTCACCAGCCGTTTGGCAATCTGGTACGATAAAAAAGAACCTTTGTAGCAAACAACCTGCGGCACACCAAACAAAGCAGTTTCCAGGGTTGCCGTTCCGGACGTTACCAACGCAGCGCTGGACTGTTTTAGCAATGAATAGGTGTGACCTGTAACTGCGACTTTGACGTTTGGATATTGCTGAATCATTTCAGCGTATACGTGCAACGACATCGAAGGTGCCTGCGCAATAATGAATGAATAATCCGGAAAATAATTTGCTGTTTGGAGCATCAGAGGAAGCTTTATCTGAACTTCCTGCTTTCGGCTGCCCGGTAACAGTGCAACTATTTTTTCTCCGGGTTGTGTCTCGGCGGCGTTGCCGTTTGCGTCAACAAGTTGTAAATCATTCTTTGCTGTGCGAGCAGTTTGGTCCACTACTTCCACCAATGGATGACCAACATACTCGACTTTGTAATTCCATCGCTTGTAAAATTCTTTTTCGAACGGCAGAATAACAATCATTTTATCTACTACTTTTTTAATCGTTCGAACCCTGCTTTGCTTCCATGCCCACACTTGTGGAGATATGTAGTAAAGCGTTTTTATTCCATTCTTTCTTGCCCATTTTGCAATGCGGAGGTTAAATCCCGGGTAATCAATGAGCACGAGAACATCAGGAGAAAATTCACGTACATCTTTTTTACAAAAACTCATGTTTCGTAATATCACCGGAAGGTTTTTTATCACTTCCGCAAAACCCATGAAAGCCAAATCCCGATAGTGTTTTACAAGATGTCCGCCTGCTTGTTGCATTAATTCGCCGCCCCAACAACGCACTACCGCTTGATTGTCGATGATTTTTATTTCTTTAATCAAATTGCTGCCATGTAAATCGCCAGATGCTTCGCCGGCAATGACGTAATAGCGCATCGGTCAAAGATAGCGAACACAATCAGGTGTAAATGGCAACTGTACAGGTAAAAAGGGCTGAGGAAATTCGAATTGAAATTGCGGTTGTATAAACTACAACAATACTTTTATCAACAACATGGCGATGCCATAAAATAGTGTAACGGCAAAAATGCCTTTAGCTGTTTCGTCTTTTTGAGTGTTGATGTAGTAGGTAAATAAAGCAATGTTGGCTACGAGGCACCACACACCAAAAAAAGTTATCAGCCTTTTTTCGGTGGAGAAGTAAGAAAGAAATTCATTCAGGGCCACGTACGAAAAGCGAATGAAATACAAAATAAAAAAAACAATAATCGGGAGCAATAGCCCCAGTACTAACCCAAGCGTCAGATTGTCCCTATTCAGAAAAAATGTTCCAGTCTTTTTCAATCTGCTGTTTCGTTTTATAGTGTGTTAAATCAAATTGCACAGGAACGATGCTTACATAGTTGTTAGCCAGCGCCCACACATCGGTGTCGGTACCCTCATCAAAATTAACGAACTCACCCGTCAGCCAATAGTATTTGCGACCATGCGGATCTTCTCTTTCAATAAAGTCTTCCTCGTATTTAGCATAAGCCTGGCGGCAAATCTTGATGCCTTTTACCTCTTCGGGTTTGGCTATAGGAAAGTTTACGTTGAGCACACAATGTTTATCGGGAGAGCTTTTCAGCATCTGTTCCACAATAATTCTCGCATATTTTTTCGCAGCAGAAAAATCCGCATCAATGCTAAAATCAAGCAGCGAAAAGCCAATTGATGGAATACTCTCAATTGCTGCTTCAACAGCAGCCGACATAGTTCCAGAATAAATAACGTTGATGCTGTGATTAGCCCCATGGTTAATTCCGCTGATGCAGATATCAGGTTTTTTATGAAGTATTTTATCAACGGCAATTTTTACGCAATCCACCGGCGTGCCGGTGCATTGGTACGCTTCTATATCGCCGATGTCATCAAAAATATGTACCCGGTGAAGTCTCAGCGGAACACCAATTGTAATGGCATGACCCATTCCGGACTGCGCTTTGTCCGGCGCAACGACCACCACCTTTCCAAGATCTTTCACTGCTTCGATCAAATTTCTAATACCCGGTGCCGAAATTCCATCATCATTCGTCACAAGAATTACAGGACCTTTCTCTTCTGCCATTGCCAATTTTTTGTGGTGCAAAATTGAAGTGTTTTGATTGTTAAGCAAAACATAAGCATTTATTCTAAACTAATTAGTATTTTGCGGCTAATCTACTTAGCCCATGTCAATAGCCAACAAAAACCTTAAGTATTTACGCAAGCTCCGCGGATGGACGCAGGAAGAATTTGCAAGAAAATTACACATTAAAAGATCGCTTCTTGGTGCGTACGAAGAAGAACGTGCCGAGCCGCGCATTGATGTTCTGGAGACCGTTTCAGATATGTTCAAGCTGACGCTAGATGAACTGCTGCGCAGAGACATCAGTGATAGTAAATCCAACTACATTTCCCGGAGAAGAGCCCAAAAGCTTGCCAGCGGCAGACCGGATATACCTTTTGTGCCGATGAAGGCCGCCGCCGGCTACCTTGCCGGGTATGCAGATATGGAGTTTATTGACGAGCTCAACACGTTCACTTTACCCATGCTCACCGGCGGGGACTATCGTGCATTCGAAATTATGGGAGATTCCATGCTTCCCACGCCAAGCGGTTCAGTGATAGTGGGAGAGAAGGTCGGGAATGTCGATGATATAAAAACGAATCATGCCTACATTGTGATTTCCAAGGGTGATGGCATTGTTTACAAACGAGTAATGAAAAGCAATCGTCAGAAAAATATACTCACGCTTGTAAGTGACAATCCTGCGTACCAACCTTACAACATTAATGCTGAAGATGTGCTTGAACTCTGGCAGGCGCAAATGGTGATTTCTAAAGCAAATGTGCAGCAACGGTGGGATGTGAATCAACTGGCAGGACTGGTCAATAATCTTCAGCAACAGGTTACCGTTTTAAAGAAGCGAATGAGCTAATTTTTTTGGAAAATAACCGATTTAGTCACATTTTGTCAGGTAATTAGCCTCACGACTGCATGCTGAGAAAGTTTCTTGTTCTATTGTTTTTTGTTTGCTCTAATCTGCTGACGTTCAGCCAAACAAAACAGATCATCGCCATAAAAACTACAGAATCACCATCGATCGATGGTGACCTGAGTGATGCTGTTTGGCAGAAAGCGCCTGTAGCAACGGACTTTATTCAAAACTCACCAAAATTCGGACAGCCATCAACTGCAAGGAATGTGGTGAAAATATTGTACGACAATACAGCGGTGTACGTGGGCGCTTACATCTACGACAATCCCGCACTGATTCGGAAGCAACTCACTGCCAGAGACGGTGAAGACAGGCAGGATGTGGATTATTTTTCTGTGTTCTTTGATACGTACAACGATCAGCAGAATGGATTTCAATTTTTGGTAACTCCGGCGAATGTGCAAACAGATTCAAAACTGAACGCTACCAGCAGCGGCGGTTACGGCGGGTTTGGCGATCGCACTTGGGATGCTGTTTGGCAAAGTAATGTCAGCATTACCGACGATGGATGGGTGGTGGAAATGCGCATCCCTTATATTTCGTTGAGGTTTCCAAAAAAAGATGTTCAAACGTGGGGTATTCAATTTTTGCAATTTTCAAGAAGGAATAATGAATCATCGTACTGGAATCCGGTTCACCCTGCTATAAACGGGTTTGTGAACCAGTTTGGCAAGTATGCTAACCTGACTAACATACAACCGCCATTGAGGCTCAGCTTTTCGCCTTACATGAGTGGTGGTATGCGTTTCAATCCACCGGGTAGCGCAAGAGAAAGCGAAGGACTAAGAAGTGCAGGAATGGACGTGAAGTATGGCATTAACGAAAGCTTTACGCTGGACGCTACGCTGATTCCGGATTTTGGGCAGGTGGTTTCTGACAACATCATTAATAATCTTTCTCCATTCGAAATTAAGTTTCAGGAGAACAGACCTTTCTTTACAGAAGGAACAGAATTGTTTAACAAAGCGGGATTATTTTATTCGAGAAGAGTGGGAGCTATTCCCACCGGCTATTACGCCACTCAAAACTTTGTGGATGTTAACGGTAACTATGAATTACTAAGAAATCCATCGGTTACGCAATTATATAATGCATTAAAATTTTCCGGACGCACAAAATCAAAGCTTGGAATTGGTTTGTTTAATGCAGTTACTGCTCCAATGCATGCGAAGCTGAGAAACACAATATCTGACAAAGACAGCGTGATAGAAACCGAACCTGTTAGCAATTACAACATCGTTGTTTTAGACCAGGCATTAAAAGGCAGGTCATCAATTACCCTGACGAATACCAGCGTTATTCGAAGCGGTGCAGCCCGCGACGCCAATGTATCTGCATTTGATTGGTCGCTATTTTCAAAAAATAATCAATATCAGTTTAAAGGAACAGCAAGGTACAGCCAGGTGTTTGGATATACGCCATTCAATGGAAGTCTCAACTTGATCGATGACACTGCGAGGATATATGGAAAACTTTTTGTTAAGCCGTATAATGGGTTCAGCAGTACTGTGCGTTTTGGCAAAGTAAGTGGTAAGCTCCTTTTTTCAGCCCAAACGGGTATGGAATCAAACACGTACGATCCAAACGACCTCGGTTATTTGCAGAATGCCAATACGGTCTCTCACCAGCTTAACGTTGCATATAATCAAGCCACAGCGACAGATAAATTCATCATGTACAGGTACTCTCTGGGCATGACATCGAACTACTTATACAAAGGATACAAGTATTCAGAGGTTCAGTTAAGTGCTTCGGCGTTTTGGATTTTTAAAAACTTTTGGGATATAACATTAACAGTCAATTCGTACCCCACGTGGCAATATGATTATTTTGATTTACGAACTCCGGGAATGGCGCTGAAGCGACCGGCAGAGGTGACATTTGGGCTGAATGGAAGTACCGACAGCCGTAAAAGATTGTTTGTTGAATACAAGGGGTCTTTTGCTTTGAGAGATGCTGCAGATAACGCCTACAATCAAATTGAGCTCGGCGCAAGATACCGGTTTAGCAATAGGTTTAGCCTGAGTGTAAATGGATTGAGACAGTACGAGCAGAATCAACGTGGTTTTTCGTTTGCAAGAAATGCTAATGGAAGTCCAATAGTAGGATTCAGAAACTACACGGACTATCAAACAATTATTACAGGTAATTACAACTTTACATCACGGTTAAATTTAGCCGTAAGAACGCGACAATATTTAAATGTATTGAAGTACCAAAGCTTTTATGATGTGGACCTTGCGGGCAATCTCACGCCTCATCCGTTCCTCAATGGTCTTGACGAAAATTACAACACCTTTAATGTGGACGCATTTCTCACGTGGGATTTTCGACCCGGCAGTCACTTGATAATGGGTTGGAAAAACTGGTTAGGTGATCCGGCAATCGTTTCGGCACACTCCGGCTATTTCGACAACTTCAAACAAGTTTTGCAGTCCGGTCACGGAAATGAATTAACTCTAAAAGTGATATACTTTTTAGATTACAATCAGCTGATGCGTAGAAAATAGTTTACCTGATTTTCACAAGAGTATCTTCAACAATTGCAAAAACATTATCTTCTTTTTTCAGTTCTACGGGTGCAGTTCCGGTAAACTTGCTAAAAGCGGGCAACACCGCGTGATCTTTACCAAAGTAAAAACAGGGAAACCGCAGCGACTGTTTTCCTAAGCCGTGTATAATCACGCCGGGATGAATATGTCCGCAAAAAGTGTAGCCGTTTGCATTGTCGGTGCAGTGTTCGTGCCGGAAGAAAAAGGGTGCGAGGGACAGTACTTCCGGAATGATTTCGATTGCTGCATCAGCGTACCATTTGTTCCTTAAAATATCGTGATTGCCTTTTACCAATCGGATTTTCAACTCAGGAAAATCGCTGCGCCACTTTTGAAACCACTGCAACTCAGTATTAGTGTGACTGTGAAAAAAGTCGCCGACCACGATCAGTGACGATGGCTGAAAATATTGCAAGAGCGACAACAATCGTTGCAGGTCTTCTTTATAAACAGACTGCGGAACAGCCACACCCGATTTCCTGAAATGACCGGTTTTCCCAAAGTGCAGATCTGCGACGACAAGTGTCTTTTGTTCTTCCCAAAAGATGCTCCGCTCAGCAGAAAGCCAAAGATTTTGATCGAGTAAGTTGTAGAGAATTGGTGCTTGCATTCCGACTCAATAACCGAACCGCGAAGGTGCAGAAACAATCTTATTCAGAGTTCAGCGAACGGTGTGGCGATGTTAATCTTGCAGATTTTTTTGCATTCTGGCTACTCTGTCGGCAAGCTTCTCCGATGTAAGGTTTTCCCGCATGCTGTCGACTTTTATGGGAAAACAGAATGGAGTCAGCCGCTGAGGAAACGTGATCACTATTCTCGACAGCTGTATTCTGTGAAGCATTTCACGCAGTCGCAGTTCTTCCATTTGCTGACTGAATACCTCCTGGTAAGCTTGCCTGATAAGCACATTGTTAGGATCATATTCATTAAAGACGTTGAAGAGCAAACTTGCGGAAGCTTGCAGGTGACGGGCTTTTTTGTGTTCTCCCGGATAGCCCTGGAAAATCAAACCGCCAATTACCGCAATGTCTCGGAATTTGCGTTTAGCCATCTCCGTTGCATTCACACTTCGCTGAATGTCTTCAATCAAATTTTCAGGAGAAAACAATTCATAAGCGTTGCTGTCATCAAGGGGAATTGGTTGATCGCTAAGCAATTCAAATCCATAATCATTCATTGCAATGGAAAATGTAATTGGCGTAACTCGACTGATGCGGTATGCAAGCAAAGCAGCCATTGCTTCATGCACCAAACGACCTTCGAAAGGATAAACAAAAAGGTGAAAACCATCATCAGTTTCAATGTGCTCCACTAATAATTCATTTTGTTTTGGCACATAAGAAAGTCTTTCCTGAAGCTGAAACAGCGGTTGAAGAATGGACAATTCTATTGGATATGTTTTCTCAAGCTGCATTCCTGGGTTCACGCCTGAAGCTTCATCAACCGCAGTCCGCAAAACCTTTCCCAAACTGGCTGACAGCGGCAGCCTTCCACCCATCCAACTCGGAATATTGGATTTTTTTGCGTTCGATTTTTTTACAATGACCGTCATGTCTTTTATGGCAACAAGCTCCAGCTGTCTTCCGGCAAGGGTAAATGTATCGCCGGTTGTTAGTCTTGAAATGAAGCTTTCTTCTATGATGCCGACATATCCTCCCGTCATAAATTTTACGCGAAGCATAGCATCGCTCACAATAGTGCCGATGTGCAACCGGTGCCGCAAAGCAATTCTTCTGCTTTTTATTTTGAAGACGCCATCTTCAACCTCAACTTTTCTGAATTCATCGTACTGAGTTAACGCTTTGCCGCCGGTTGTAAGAAAAAATAAAATCTCCTGCCATTCTTCATCGCTGATGTCTGCGTAGCAGTTTGTGGACCGGATTTCTTGTAAAATTTCCTCTGGCAAAAATCCATCAGAGATTGCTAATGTGCCCAAGTACTGGATCAAAACATCGTAACATAAAGTAAGTGGCTCCCGACTTTCGATGAACTGCTGTTTGATGGCTGATTTGAGAGCGGCAGCTTCGATGAGTTCAAGCGAGTGCGTGGGAAGAAAATAGATTTTGCTTACTGCATCGGGACTATGTCCACTTCGTCCCGCCCGCTGAAGAAAACGTGCAACTCCCTTTGGCGAACCTACCTGTATCACAGTTTCAACGGGGCGGAAGTCAACGCCTAAATCCAGACTTGCAGTACAAACAACAACTTTCAGAGTTCCTTCATGCAGTGCTTCTTCCACCCATGTGCGTAATTCAGTTTCGATGCTACCGTGATGCAGTGCAATTGCTCCGGAAAGTTCGGGTGCGATACTGAGCAATTTTTGATACCACATCTCACTCATTCCTCTTGTATTTATGAAAATCAGTGTGGTGCGGCTTTGCTGAATAATGTGCACTACCTTTTCCGCCAGTTTGATTCCAAGATGCCCGGCCCACGGATACTTTTCTATTTCATCGGGCAGTATAGATTCAACTTCTATTTGTTTTGATAATTTGGCTTTTACTATTTCGCCGCAACGGTTTGCTAGTATCGAAAGTGGCGCCAGCAGTACATTTTTTGCCTGGTCCAGATTTCCAATAGTTGCAGAGATACCCCAAACAGCTATATTCGATTTGCAGGAAGTTTCTAACGGCTTTCCATTTACTTCTGGTGATTGACAGTTGACAATTCTGCTGATTGCTAATTCTACCTGCACGCCTCTTTTGCTACCAATCAATTCATGCCATTCATCAACAGCGATTATTTTTAACGACCTGAAAATTTCCGCATAACCCTTTTGTCCAAGCATCAGGTGCAAACTTTCCGGCGTGATGATCAACACCTCTGGCATTTTTCGTTTTTGCTTTTGCCTTTCTGCCACGCTTGTGTCTCCATTGCGTATTGCAACTTTCCACTGAAGTCCTAACTCTGATAAAACTTCATCCATCGCTCTGCCGATGTCTTTTGCAAGTGCTCTTAGCGGCGTAATCCAAAGTAATTGTAAGCCGTTGTTTGCCGCAGTCTTATAGTTGTTTGGGTGTTTGTTAATAAAATCAATGACGGCACCTAAAAAAATTGAAAACGTTTTTCCGGTTCCTGTCGGCGCATTTACTAATCCACTGCTGCCCTCACATATATGCTGCCACGCTTGTTCCTGATAAGCGAAGGGATGCAAGTTTTTTGCAGCAAGCCATTCCTTTATAATTGTATATCCTGCAGAATCCTTCATCTCTTGCAGCTAAGATAAATACGGATGAAGCAGCAACTGAAATTCGCAGATATTTGCCACAACGGAATTTCGGCAACATGAAACTTTTTTTTTACGGGAAAGATACACTGACCATTACCACTGCTATTGCACTTGCTGAAAAAACACTTGCCGGCGCTATACACGATGACGTAAAGCAACGAATCGTACAAAGCCAACAATACATTCAGCAGATGGCGGACGACGAACGAACGGTGTATGGAGTAACGACCGGGTTTGGCGTTCTTGCCAACACAAAGATCAGCAGCGAAGACGCTACTTTGCTGCAACATAAAATATTGCAAAGTCACAGTGTTGGTGTCGGCGATCCTATTCCTCCGGAAATTGTACGACTGATGCTAATTACCAAACTACAATCGCTTGCGTTTGGTTATTCGGGCGTGCAGCTTGCCACTTTCGAAAGAATACTCTGGCATCTTGACAACGACGTGCTGCCGGTTGTTCCTGAAAAAGGAAGTGTGGGTGCCTCCGGAGATCTTGCTCCACTTGCACATCTTTTCTTGCCTTTGATTGGTTTGGGAGAAGTTTTTTATAAAGGCAACAGGTTGAATACTGCGGATGTGATGACCCAGTTCAATATGCAGCCTTTGCAGCTGGGGCCAAAAGAAGGACTCGCATTGATCAACGGTACGCAGTTTATATTATCGTTTGCTATCAAATCATTGCAACGGATGCACAATTGCCTCGAGGCTGCTGATATCATCGGCGCTATGAGTCTGGAGGCGCTTACCGGCACCAAAGCTCCCTTTGACCAACGGTTGCATGAACTGCGGCCGTTTGCGGGAAACAAAGTGGTAGCAAACCGATTAAGATTGCTTCTGAACGGCTCAGAAATTATGCAAAGCCATGTTGATTGCGGTCGCGTGCAGGATCCGTATTCTTTGCGGTGCATGCCTCAGGTGCACGGGGCAAGTCGCAATGCCTGGCAACATCTGAAAGAACTCACGCAAGTCGAGGCGAATTCAGTGACTGACAATCCGGTCATTTTAGATGCATTCGAGACGATCAGCGGCGGCAATTTTCATGGACAGCCGTTGGCGCTTCCTCTTGATTATGCCTGCTTTGCTGCATCGGAGGTGGGAAATATTTCGGATAGACGTTGTTATCTGTTGCTCGAAGGCAAATGGGGTTTACCTATGTTACTGATGAGCAACGTGGGTTTGAACAGCGGATTCATGATTCCGCAATACACGACAGCAGCGCTGGTAACAGAAAATAAAACACTTTGCTTCCCTGCCAGTGTCGATAGCATTCCAACATCGGTGGGGCAGGAGGATCATGTAAGTATGGGCAGCATCAGCGGACGAAAGTTGTACAAAATCCTTGATAACCTCGAGTACATTCTTGCAATTGAATTGTTGTGTGCCTGCCAGGCAATTGAATTTCGTCGTCCTCTAAAAAGCAGCGCATTACTGGAGTTTGCACATCATCATGTTCGAAAGTTTGTCGGCTTTGCCGAAGAAGACCGAATTTTTGCCAACGATATAAATCAAATCAGGAACATCATTGCGAACTTTTCTTTTGTAGCAGAGGTAAACGCCTTTGCAGCGTCCAAAGGTATTAGCTTGAGCACACCAATTGATTAGCTTCATTGTACCTGATGATGCTGAAATTCTTCCGCAGAAAAAGATGGTGTAATGGAGAAAATCCAATGGCTCATATCAAAACCTATTGGCATGAGTTTTATGGCTTGATAAAAAAACTTATATGAAAAAATCGTTTTTTTCAGCCTCTGCCTTTCTGATTGCTGCCGTGCTTTTATCGTGCAACAACGACAGCGAAACTACCACTACCACTGATTCGTCCAGTACTACAACTTCTAGTCCTATGGATACTACAACGACAACCACAACAACGCCGGTGAACACAACACCATTGGAGAAAGAAGATTCCAGCTTCGTGATGGAAGCTGCCAAAGGGGGAATGATGGAAGTGGAAGCGGGGAATGTTGCTCAACAAAATGCTGCTAACGAACGAGTAAAAGCGTTTGGTTCAATGATGGTGACTGATCACTCACAAGCTAACAATGAGCTGAAGAGCCTTGTGTCAGGCAGAGTAATGATTCCCGATAGTCTGCCTGCAGATACAAAACAGCATATTGAAGCAATGAAGAAGATGACAGGTAAATCCTTTGACAGCCACTACGTGAGCATGATGCTGAAAGATCATAAGGAGGACGTGAGCAAGTTTCAAAAAGCTTCGCAAAACCTGAAAGATGAGCAATTAAAACAATGGGCTTCTAAAACTTTGCCTGTGTTGCAAAAACATTTGGATTCTATTCAGGCGATCAGCAAAGCCAAACTGTAAAAAGCTTTATTCCTATCCGTTCATAAAAACCTTCTGCGGAAGGTTTTTTTATTTAAACTCGCCAAACACTTCACGCAGCACATCGGAAATTTCACCTAACGTACAATTATTCTCTACGGCATCTATTACCGCAGGCATTAGATTACTTCCATCTACGGCACAGGAATGAATCCTATTTAAACAAGTTGCCACTACCGGTGCATTTCTGTTCTGCTTCAATAATGTAAGTTGTTTAACCTGTTTTTCTCTGATGGTATCGTCAATCCTAAATGGATGAACATCAGTTTCCTTTTCTGCACGAAACTTATTTACACCTACAATAATCTGATCTCCTGATTCGACTTTCTTTTGATATTCGTAAGCGCTTCTTGCAATTTCGTTTTGAATAAATCCAGTTTCTATAGCCGCGACACTCCCGCCAATTGCATCTATCTTTTCGATCAGCGCCCAGGCTTTTTGTTCCACTTCATTCGTTAGTGATTCTATAAAATACGAACCGGCAAGAGGGTCTGCTGTGTCGGCAACACCTGTCTCGAATGCTACAATCTGCTGCGTGCGCAGAGCTATTCTGGCTGCTTCTTCCGACGGCAGGCTTAGCGCTTCATCGTACCCATTTGTGTGTAACGATTGTGTGCCACCAAGCACCGCAGCAAGTGTTTGGACAGTCACTCGCGAAATATTGTTGAGCGGCTGCTGCGCCGTTAATGTGCTTCCGCCGGTCTGTGTGTGAAAGCGCAGCATCATTGCCTTCGCGTCGGTGGCGCCAAATTGTTTCATCACCTTCGCCCACATCCTTCTTGCTGCACGAAACTTTGCCACTTCTTCAAACAAATTATTGTGTGCATTAAAAAAGAAAGAAAGCCTTTTTCCAAATACATTTATGTCTAACCCATTCTGCAGCGCAGCTTCAACATAAGCCTTTCCATTGCTTAAAGTAAAAGCCAATTCCTGCACCGCTGTGCTTCCTGCTTCACGAATGTGATAGCCTGAAATTGAAATAGTATTCCATCTCGGCAGTTCAGTGCTGCACCATTCAAAAATATCAGTAATGATGCGCATTGATTGTCGGGGAGGATAAATGTATGTACCTCTTGCGGCATACTCTTTCAAAATGTCGTTTTGAATGGTGCCTGAAATTTTCGACAGGTCAGCACCTTGTTTTTTTGCAAGCGCTACGTAAAAGGAAAGCAGTATGAATGCCGTAGCGTTAATGGTCATGGAGGTGCTTACATCTTGCAGCTTTATGCCCGCAAACAAGTTTTCCATGTCCTGAAGTGAATCAATAGCTACTCCTACTTTGCCCACTTCACCTTGTGCTAACTCGTGATCGCTGTCGTAGCCGATCTGTGTTGGTAAATCGCAAGCCACACTAAGACCCATAACGCCTTGTGACAGCAGGTAATGATAACGTTTGTTGCTTTCTTCTGCGGTAGAAAACCCGGCATACTGTCGCATCGTCCACAGTTTACCGCGATACATATCGGGCTGCACGCCGCGGGTGAACGGAAACTCTCCCGGCAATTCCGCTGATGGATCTGTCAAATCCTCGGCGGTATAAACTTTCTTTATTTCAACTCCCGAATCTGTAAAAACTTTCTGCTGATCCATTCTACTTCATCAATTTTTTTGCTTCGCGGTTCAGTGTTTCTAAAGCCACCGTATGCAGCGCTGCATTTTCTTCATGCATCATAGCCTCCAGCAACTTTTTATTGAGGTCCGTTGCTTTTGCTTCCGGTTGAAGCGTTTTAGCGATGGAATTAATTACCAACATGTTTTGATCGCGGAGGTTTCTTACAGCATCCCACGCCAAATTACTTACATACACCTGTTGTGATGCATTGTATTCATACTCTTGTTTGATTGTTTCAATAAGCACTACCTGCATCTCCTGAGCAGAAAATCCTGGCTGGCTCAACCTGCTTATGAGGTTTGGCAAAGAGATTCGCTCGCAAAGAACAACAAGTCGCTCGTATGCCTGCAGCTGCAGCGGTCGCGTGCTGAAGGGAATTTCTTCTGCGTCGCCACTTCGGTCTTTTGCCTGAAAGAAAGTTACCAATGCAACCAGCAGTGCCGCTACAGAAATGATAATGCTTACCGTAGATATTTCCATTGAAAATTATTGTTTAATAACAGGAGACTTGAAGAGCGAATTTACTTACCAAAATCTTCATCGCTGTGAACTTTTACGGCGGTTTAATCAGATACTGAAAAGCCATCTGTCAAACGGAAAATCCACCATAAAAAAAGTCCCGCAATTGCGGGACTCAGAAGATATGTTTTTACTGATGTTACACTTTTGCAGGACGTGCCTTCGGAGCGGTCTTTTCCACTACAGGAGTTGTGGCAGGCTCGGTCAACGCTCTTTTCTTACCGAGATCCACCAGCACAGGCGCTGCGACGAATATTGAAGAATACGTACCGGTGATCACACCTATCAACATGGCGAACGCAAATCCTTTGGTAACCTGTCCACCCACAAGGAACAAGATCAACAGCACGAGGAACACTGTCACCGAAGTCATTATCGTACGGCTCAATGTTTCATTAATCGCCTTGTTGATGATTGTTTCTTTAGATGCACCGATCATCTGCCGGCTGTGTTCACGAATACGGTCAAAGACAATCACGGTGTCATTCATCGAGAAACCAATCACCGTTAACACGGCCGCAATAAAATGCTGGTCAAGTTCCAGCGGAAAGGGAACTACATTCTTCAGGAATGAGAAAACCGCCAAAGTAACTAACACGTCGTGCATTAACGATACGAGTGTACCAACTGAATACCTCCAATCGCGGAAGCGCAGGAATATATACAATGCAATGACCATTAAAGACCAGAACGTCGCCCACTTTGCACCTCTTTTTAAATCGTCAGAAATAGTTGGTAAAACAGTTGTTGAACCCACGAGATGTTTGCTGAACTCCTGCAAATTCTGAGCAGGAATATACTTCTGCAAACCTTCCATTAATTTAGTTTGCACCCGCACGCCTGCGTCAGGACTGGTGTTTCTGATTTCATACGAAGTGGTAATATCCAACTGCCTGTCATTACCGATCGTCTTAATCACGGGGCTTTCTCCAAAGGCAGCAGCAAGATCTTTACGAACGTCTTCCACCTTGTCGCTAATCGGTTGATCGAAGCGAACGATATAACTGCGACCACCAGTGAATTCCACACCCTGATGAAAACCATTGAAAATAGCGCCGATACCTAAAATCACGACTACTATCGAGATAGCATAAGCTACTTTTCTGTATTCGATGAACTTAAAGCTTGAGTGCTTAAATATTCTCTGCGAAAGCGGAGTAAAGTATTCCAGGTGACGCTTTTTATCCGTAAACCAGTTTGTAACCCAGCGGCTAACCAGAATACCGCAGAACAGTGAAAGAAGAATACCGATGATTTGCGTCGTCGCAAATCCTTTTACGGGACCGAGACCAAAAGAGAAAAGAATGATCGCCGTGAGCAACGTAGTGACGTGTGCATCTAACACCGGTGGTAATGATCGGCGATAGCCTTCATTTACTGCGGGTATGTAGCCCTTGCCTCGTGTAAGCTCTTCTTTGATACGTTCATATATGATAACGTTCGTGTCTACGGCCATACCGATGGTAAGTACAAGTCCCGCAATACCAGGGGCAGTTAACGTCGCTCCTAATCCGGTTAAAACACCGATCGTAAACAGCAGGTTCAGAATCAAAGCGATATTGGCAATCCATCCCGCCGTGTTATAGTAAACAAGCATTAACAGGAAGATCACAATGAAGGAAATCCCAAACGCCATCATACCGCCGTTGATTGCATCTTTTCCAAGCGTGGGACCTACCACTTGTTCTTGTACAATTTTAGCGGGAGCCGGCAGTTTGCCCGCTTTCAATATATT
>JAEZJD010000105.1 GCA_023436425.1 Bacteroidota bacterium
ACATATAGTTTCTGCCCACGTCAATCATGTATCCACGCCAGGCAAACGCCGGCCAGTCCGTGATGGTGCAGGCATCAATAGCAACACCGGCGGCTGCAAGTTGCAAAAGTGTTTGGATGCCGTTGAAAATACCGTGAGTTGTATTGGCAGTGAGCACAACATTGTCCTCGCTAACATTAAGTTCGTAAGCTTCATCCTGGAGCATAGGCGCTGCAACCTTTGCTAATTGCAGCACAATTGTCTTGTCTCCTTTACCTGGCGCATTGGTTTGCAGGGCGGGGTTTATTCCTTTTTCTCGCAATGCTCTTTGCAACCATTGCGCTTCGTTTTGAAAAGACTTGCTGTAGACGATTGAACTGCATTCCGTCAGAGGAAAAAAGCCGCTCTTCCATTGCAACTTTTGCGGAAGCGGCAACAGCGATGATTGTTGTTGCAATCCATACACAAGCGGAAAGACAAGATGCTTCCACAACAAATAACCTTTGCCGGTGAGATGTAGGCCATCGTTGGTCAAATCTTTTTTCAACTCTCCATTTTCATTTGCAAAAGATGAGTACAAATCAACGAACGTGTAGCCGTAGCTCTTTGCCTGCTGACTAAGTTGTGCATTCACGGTTTTTATCTGTTCTCGTTTGGCGGTGTGTCCCGGAAATTTTCCATAGACATTATTTCCGGGTAAAATGCTTTGGACAAACAACTTTGAAGAAGGTGATTCCTGCTTGAGATACGATGCAATACGAAAGATATTTTTAATCAGGCTATCGGGTGAAATATTTTTTGCCAGATCATTTACACCAATCAGTAAAAAAACTTTTGAAGGCTTACGTTTTGCCACTTCATCCAAACGGTTGAGCACACCCGCAGAAATATCGCCACTGATTCCCCGATTTTTCACTTTTAAATCGTTGAACAATTCGCTCCTCTCACCACCGTCCGTGATGCTGTTGCCTATAAAAATTATGTCGTCTTTTGTTTGGGGTAAACTTCTGAAATGCGTTACCCGCTGACGATAGTACGTGGAGAAAAGTGAATCGGCATAGTGAGGCAGTTGTACGTGCGCCGACAACATCTTAACACAAGCCAGAAAGAATATCAAACAAAGATGCTTCTTCATTTCACTTTCATTTTAAAAGTGGAAGCAGGAAGGGTTTCTGCATTCACCAGATTGGCGTCGCTAAAAGGTTTCCAGCCATAAAACACCAAGGCAGGTTTTTCTTTTGCAAGAATAACAACAGTATTTTTTTGAATGACTGCTTCAGCTTCTGTTTTGCCGTTCAATGAAAAGCCCCGCAACGCCTTACCATCTGAAGTTTGAAGCCCTTTACCGAATTGAAAACTTACGATGACGTTTCCATCTTTGAATTTAGCCGCGGTAACTAACGGTCCGGAAGGAACAACGGGTTTATTGTATGTTTTGTTCAGTGCCCATCTTGCAAGCCGTTCGCCAACTACCTTTTTATTTGTAGGATGCACATCGTGTTGTGCACCGACATCCGCCGTGACAGCCATGCCGGTGTGCGGCAGCAATTGCATTATTTTTCTCTGCTCATTGCGAAACTGCGGCCACAGTTGTCCTTTATAGCGAATGGTGTCGATAGATGAAAGCTGCACGTAATAAAAAGGCAGATCGGGTTTTTTCCACTGCTTCCGATAATCTTTTATCATTAAGGCAGAAAGTGCAGCATATTCTTCCACCCTTTCTATTTCCTGCGCATTGCTTTCTCCCTGGTACCAAATGATGCCTTTGATCGGAAAATTCAGCAAAGGCTTTACACCGCTTTCAAAAGCAAAGCCGGGTTTATATGCATGATTCAATCCTAAATCATCTTGAAAGCCGCTGGGATTAGTTCCAACATTTTGCATTCCTCTTTCCCGTATCCACACAGGCAGATGGAGATTCTCCAGCCAGTTACCCTGAAGTTTTTTTGAAAACAGCGTGTCGTTTTGCATGGCTTCCCTGCTGATGAAAGTCTCAATGGGTGCACCGCCGATGGAAAGATTGATCAGCCCTACAGGAATGTGTTCTTTTTGAACGATTGTTTTGGCAAAAAAATAAGCAACAGCACTCATTTCTCTTATTGTGTTGCTGTCGCAGGTTTCCCACGAGCTCCACACGTAGAAGTCTTCAGTATTTAATCTTCTGCTCAAAGAATCTTTGTAAGCAACGCCAAAAACATTTCTTCCTGCCGGTGGCGGATTATTGAACCGGATTAATGGCTGATCTGCATTTTTCTTTTCCTGCTGCCAGTGCATTTCTTTGCTCATCGGCCACTCCATATTCGATTGTCCGGAGCAAAGCCACACATCGCCAATTAAGAGGTTGTGCAGCTCTAACTTTTCATTGTCGCTGGTAACGAAAAGCGATTGAGGATGTGCATTGGCTTTTTGTTTTTTCAACACCACACTCCACGAAGAATCTTTTTTCACGATAGTGCTTTTTTCTTCACCGGCAAATTTCACAACCAGCTTTTTTCCCGGTGTTGTTTTGCCCCAGATATGAACAGGCTCATTGCGCTGAAGCACCATATTATCTGAAAAAATTTTTGCTAGGTGCAATTGCGCAGCAGCCGCAAACGGCAAGAGCACCAAACTAATCAAACACCACTTCATTTTTTTTAGTATTGAGCTTTGACAACAATAAACCAAGAATTACCAGCGCAACGCCAACAATGGTGTAGCCGCTAATTTTATCTTTCAGCAACCACGCAGCTATCATAATTCCAAAAAGCGGACACACAAACAACCACAATCCTGCTCGTACAGCATTTACCTGCAATAACCACAGCCACAGTTGAACAGCAAAGATGGAAACCGGTATGGCAAGCCAGCCGACCGACAACCAAAACTCCCTGCTGAAATGATTGGCTGAATTTTTATAAAACAAAACTGCAACTGGCGATAGAAACAAGCCGCCGGCAAAAGTTTGCCACCCGTTGATGGAAAGCAGCGAAAGTCCGTTCCATTCTTGCGCTGAGAAATAGATTGCACCCGCTGAGTAGGAAAGCATGCTGAAAAACAAAATCACCAATCCTTGTACGCTTACCGAAGCATTGCCCAGCAGCGGCCATGAAGCAAATACTACACCCACAGTGCAGATGATAATGGAAGCAACAATGGAAAGCTGTAATTTCTTTTTCAAAAAAAACACCGAAAGAAAACTGATGAACACCGGATTAGATGCAAGCGCCAGTGCTCCTATGCCTGCAGTGATGGTTTGCATGGCTACTACATACAAGCCCAGGTAAACACTGATGTTCAGCAAGCCGTACATGGCTATTTGCTTCCATTCTTTTTTTTGCGGCAGGCGATGGCGCAAAATAATGTGCGCAACGAGCAGCATAATTGCTGCTGCAAAAACAAAACGGACTTCAGCAATGATCAATGGCTGCGCAACAGATAATCCAATTTTTGTAGCTGTCGAAGCGGAGGACCATAACAACGCAAAGAATAGTCCGGCAGCAACCCAGGAAAACTTTTTATTTTCTAGTAAACCACGCAAGCCGACACAGATTGATTTTTATAAACTGATTTCCTATTGACTATTGATTTGCACCAAGGATCTAAAAACTCCCAATCGCGTAGGTCCGCAGGACAATGCTCTTTTTTGTATTGTCTCAAATAGTATTACAAGTTCCCGATGATGCGCTGCGACATCAGTTGTTTCTTTTTGATCCTCCACAATATTGTACACTTCCCACGGTGCGTTTCTGTTGTTTTTCACTTGTTGATGCTTTGAAAATTCATTGGCAAGCCGCCGCTGATGGATCAATGCTTTGATGATAAATATTCTTCGAGAATCCTTGCGCAATACCATTCCTGCCGGGGCAAATGAAAGGGTCCTTTAAACAGATTTCCTTTTGCGGGTTGGGCAATGGTTCCGTCGCGGTGCAGGTAACCAAACCATTCGCCGTGTTGCTTATCATGAAAATGACTATAAGCATATTCATGAACCATCTTGTGCCAGGCTCCATATTTTTCATTGCCCGTCATCAGGTACGCGAGTAAAGTGGCAATAATTGTTTCATTGTGCGGCCACCACATCTTCATGTCCTGCCAATACTCCTGCACGGGTTTGTTGTACACATCGCGGAAGTACAAAATGCCGCCATACTCTGTATCCCATCCCCGCTCCCACATGTAGTCGAGCATTTTGCAACCAAGCTCGATCAAATGCCGATCATTGTTTCTCTGCTTTGCTTCGTGCAGCACAAACCACGCACCTTCAATGGCATGTCCTGGGTTGAGTGTTCTGCCGTCAATATGGTCGATAATGCTGCCATCTGGCGCTACCTGTTCCATTACGCACGTGATATCATCTTTCACAAAATCCCTTTCTATTTCTTCTATCCATTTAGTGATCCATTCGTCGCAACGATCATCACCTATAGTTTCCCGCAGTTGCTGCGCCGTATTGGTCATGATCATCGGCACACCGATACCTTTTGATGGACGGGTGCTTGTAAACTTTGGCGGCAACTTTTTTTCACTGCTTGCGTAAGAAATGCATTCGCCAAAAACTCTCCTTGCATTGGCTGCTGCTTCTTCGCTGCCGCTGGCTTTTGCATACGCTGCAGCGGCGATTACGTAAAATGTTTCGGAAAAAAAATAACGCCGTTTTCGAATAGGTTTACCGTCTCTTGTTACGTGGAAAAACATTTGACCGTCGCTGTCGAAGCAGTGTTTATTCAAAAACTCATATCCTAGCTTTGCGCCGTCCAGCCATTCCTGTTTTTGTTCAACAGTGTTGTACAAAGTAGATAACAGCCATGTGGCACGACCCTGGATCCAAACAGCCTTATCATCGTCAATTAAAGAACCGTCAGCATCACGCATCAGCAAAAAACCGCCGTGCTCCCTATCAAATGAACGTGGGAACCAAAATGGAACGGTATCATTCAACAATTGGTTGCTGTAGAAATCTTTTAGTTCCGTAAGGTCTTGTGTTGAATACATCTTATTTTATTATCTCATTCACCGGCACTTTTACGAAGTACAAATCTTTTGTGCCTTCGTATAAGATTCCAATTGTGTTGTCATCAATTTTTGTAAGTGAACTGTAGCCATAACACTGCCTCTCGTCAATCAGCAACTGGTTTGCAGGCAACCATGTTTGTCCCATGTCCAGGCTTGCTTTGATCGTGATGTTGTACCTGCCGGACGACGTCGCCGGATTGCTGAAAAACAAAACATCTTTCAACGTGCCGTTCACATTCACCTTTGCTTTTATGAGGCTTGCCATGCACACCGGATCGGGCAAGGCATTGTACGATGTAGGATGCTCCGTCCAAGTAGCGCCCATGTTGGTAGTCGTAGCAACGCTCCTGAAGCCGCCGCGGTTGTCACGCATGTTCAGCATCAGCGTACCAGGTGTTGTTTCCGCCACCTGGCTTTCGGTGGTGTTTGATTTGGGTCCTGAAATTTTTCCTTTCCATGAACTGCCGTGATCATCGCTGTAGATGATGGTAGAATAAGGCACTTTTGTTTCGTTCCAATATTGCGCAGCAAAAACCAATTTGCCATCCTGCATTGCTAATCCGCTTCCCGGACCATCGAAGAACAAATGCCACGCAGGATTTTTTACCTGCGGAGTAATGGAATAAGGTTGCAACCAGCTAACACCATCATCGCTGCTGCTCACCAAAACAAATTGCCCCGTAGTATCCGGAGAAAGTCCCGGCAGGGAGCCTGCAATGGAACGATTGCCTTTGCTCCAAAGCGCCGCCACCCACAATTTTTTTGTAGCAGGATCAAATAAAATTGCAGGGTCGCCGATGCCGCTGTTTGCTGTTGGTCCGCCCATATCCATAATCACTTTCATCGGCTGCCATGTGCGACCGCTGTCGGTGCTGCGGCTCATGCCCACATCAATATTGCCGGGAAGGTCGGCGCTGTTGTTGTAACGAATGTCATACACAGCTATCAAGGTGCCTTTGTCTGTTTGCGCAATGCCGGGAATGCGGTAAGTATTCACACCATCATCCCCGGCTTTGCGTACCGCCACACCGCTGTACTTTGCATACCTCGAGTTGTCTTCGGTGACTGTAATGGACTTTCCTGCTGCATCAGTGATGCTTGCACAATGCAATTCAACTTTATTGTTCAAGGAAGCATTTTGTTTTAAAACAACGCTGAACCAGATAAACCGGAGACCCGGAGCAAAGTTCAGGATAACCGGAACATCGAATGATGTGGCAGTGGGCTGCACCGTACCAATAAGTGTTGTGGTGGAAAACGGTTCTGCACCGGTGAGATAAACATCAACTTTCTCCACATCGGCAAAATTGCTAAGAGTGCATTGCAACTTGCGGTATTGCTGCTCTGTATTTCCTTCCGGAATGGAAACCATTACCCGCAACGCAGGATTGGCTGCCAACCCTTTCAGCACAGGCACGTTCGGCGCATACGCACTAACAGTGATTGCACCTGTGAGCAAGGGTGTGTTCTTTTTGGAACATTCAAAACTGCTCAACGAAACCATCAGCAAGCACAGACATAATACAATGTTTACAGTCTTCATCGTCTATTTTTTACGCTCAAGTTTATTTCATTTCAGCAGACCTGGGTCGCAGGAAAGCAAGTTGAAGTACCAATGCAACAAGCACAATTCCGGACAGCACAGCAAAACTTTTTCCCAGGTTACCTGCATCTGTTGATTTGCCCAGCAGATCAGTAATAAAAGCTCCTGCAAACACGCCTGCCATATTCATTAGTCCATACGCCGTTGCTCTGAATTTAGGAGCAACAAACTGGCAAAGAATGGGCATGTTGTTGGCATCGAACATGCCATAGCCAAAGCCAAAACAAAACGCTGCTGCAATTACATTAAAGAGTGAATGTCCAAACCCAATCAGCAGCAATGCCGGTATGGTAAGTCCTAACCCAATGGCGCTTGTGTAAATTCTTCCGCGAAGGTTTTTCTGCACCCACCGATCGGAAAGAATACCACCGAAGATGACACCAATGAATGATGAAGCAGCAATGGTGATGGTGGACAGCGGACCAGCCTGCGCCATGTCTATCTTCAGGTTATCTGCAAACAGCGTGGGCAACCAGTTTTTAATGCCCCATCCCGGCAGGGAAGGAATGGCAAAGTAGAAAAGAATGATCCAGAAAGAAATATTGCTGAACAAAATGCCAACTCCTTTGAAAAGCGACGAAGGTTTTTGTGCTGCAAAGGCTTCAGATTTGCCAGTAACACTTTTTTTCTCCCGTAAAAAAAGAATCAATACGACAGAATAGACAATACCAATCAAACCGAAGGAATGAAATGCAGAGTGCCAGGAAAACTTTGCAGCAATAGTGGCGCCGAAGCCGCCCAACGCCTGCCCCATGTACAAGCCGGTCATGTGGATGCCGATGGCAAGGGACCGCGTTTTGTCTGAATGATAGTCTGCAATGAGTGCAAGACCGGCTGGTATGTACAGCGCTTCACTTACTCCCATTGTTGCACGCAGCCAATAGAGTTGATCAAATGTATTGGCATAACCCATTCCATAGGTAACTCCGCTCCACACAAAGAGACTGATGGTGATAAGCCATTTGCGATTTTGTTTATCGGCAATTATTCCTGACAGTGGACTCATGAAGCCATATATCCAAAGAAAAATGCCCATGAGATGTCCGAAGTTGGTTGCGGATTGCAACTCCGGAATATCTACCTGCATGGAAGGACGCATGGTGGCAAGCATCTGCCGGTCCATGTAGTTAAGCAGTGCCACCACCCAAAGAAGTCCTACGACGACCCACGGATAGTATGTTTTGGGTTGCTTCACTTTTGAGCACTATTTTTTACAGTCAACTTCCCTGATAAAAGATTCGGTGTTCTTACACCAGCCCGGATTTCTCCGCTCGGTATCACCACGTCACCATCCCACTGGATAGCAGTTGTGGTAACGGGTGCATCAAACGGAATGCAGTCCAGTTTTTTCCATTTATTTTTTTCCGTGTCGTACAAAAGCACCTGCCTGCAAAAACCGGGATGCGATGATTGCACTTTTGCTTTTTCTTCGTTCAGCTTTTGCTTTTTCACTTCGTCAGTTTCTTTGCCGATCGCCGCAATTATTTCTTCCGACTTGTGAAAAGTTTCTCCTGCATCACCGCCAAAGAGCAGTATATTATTCCCGGCGGCAACTGCTGTACCTGCAGATAAGGTATAAGGCAGATTTTTTTTCTCTGTCCATTGGTTTGCGGTAATATCGAAACGGAGAGTGGATTGATAGAGATCGCTTGTGCTGCCGGAATTTCTTTTTCTGCCACCGAGCAGGTACAGATAATTACCACTTCCATTTGACTGTGCAACCAGCACAGCATGAGAGACTGCGTTTGGAATGAAAGAAAGTGACTGCCAGCCTGCAGCGTAGTTTTTTAAATCTAAAACCAACAACTGATCTGATACGTCGTTTGCTCTTTCGCCACCAGCTACAAAAATTTTTTCGTTATTTACGGCTGCAGATGCATTGGTGACTGCAAACGGAAGTTCGGGTAAACTTTTTATCACGACATCGTTTGCGGCTTCGTTCCATTGCAGCAGCAAAACTTTTGTGCTGATGCCATTTTCGTTTTCACCGCCAATCGCAAGCACTCCATCAGCCGTTGAAACATTTGCAGAATATGCTAAGGATGATGGAAGTTGAAATGATTTGAAGAAAATCAGTGAATCGTTTTTTTTCTGAAAAACGAAACCATCCCTGTAATACTTTTTTTTGCCACCAAGCCACGGCATTGCATCAGGGAAATTAGCGCCACCGGCAACGAACAGCACATTGTTGTGTACTCCGGCAACAGGTCCTGCAACACCTAGTGACTGCATCTGGTCTTTAGGTGCAGGCAATACACCTGCTATTTTCCATTCAATGGAAGCCACTTCTTTTTTTTGTGCTGAGCTATCAGCGGTGAAGACAAAGAGTAAACAGAAAACGCAGGCACATATGCGGTTCATAAATGGTTCACTTTCGCAGCAGATGGAAGTTGGGAGCAAAAGCTACTGAAATTTAGTTTTTCTACATCTTCTCTGAACAACTTGAACTGTTCCCTGTTCATGTTTTTTACAGGAAGACGAAACTCGCCGCAATCAATTCCAATCAATTTCATGTATGCTTTACCGGTAGCAATGCCGCCATATTTTCCAAGAAGGCGGATCATGTCAATGGATTGCTGCTGCAGTGATTGTGCTTTTGCCAGGTCACCCTTATTGAAAGCTTCAATCAGGCCATAATACAACGGCGCAGCATAATTGAATGTGCTGCCTACAGCTCCTTCTGTGCCCAGCGAAAGTGCAGGCAACATGTTTTCATCCCTGCCCCACAACATGTCGTATTTGCCGTCCTGAAAATGTAAACACGACAGGAAGTCCATGAAATCTTCATGCGTATATTTTACTCCGGCAAAATTTGAAATGTAGCCATCTACTGCCTGCAGCAAGTCGTACATGGAAAAGTCGACACCTGTCAAAACCGGAATGTGGTAATAGTAAAATGGCATGTCCGGCACTTCATCGGCAATGGCTTTGCAGCACTCTGCCAACTGCTTTACCGATGCCGGCTTAAAGTAAAATGGCGATGTGAATGAAACAGCATACAAACCAATGGTTCTCGCATGCTTTGCGAGCTCTTTACAATCAGCAAGGCTGGTGCCGCCCAGCAAGGTCATTACTTTAAAATCTGGATTGGATTTGGTACACGAGGACCATACTTCCGCGACCTGCATTTTTTCTGCAGCAGTCATGGAAACACCTTCGCCGGTGGAACCGCATATAAATGCACCCGTAACACCATTAGCCTGTAGCATTTCATAATATTCCGGAATCGTCTGCAAATTCAATGATCCATCTGCTTTCATAGGTGTGAACGGAGCAGCAATAAGTCCCTTTAATTTCTGTGTGTCCATATCGTGAAAAGTATATTAGGTTTGAAAAACCAGGGGCAGGAATACCCCCGGGCTAACGATTGCTTGCTTTATGAGAAACTGCTAATAACCTGGTGTTTGGGTCAGTAAAGGATCATTACTAATCATACTGGTGGATATTGGCAGCAACAACTTGGCAACAGTTGTAGGCGACAGATAAGTTGGTTTTATTGCTGCATACACATACGCATCACCAGCTCTGCGCAATGCCCACCAACGCTTGCCTTCTCCGATGAATTCCCTGAGATATTCTTCGAGAATTGCATTCATGTTGCTGGCAATACTACCGTTAACGAATATCGGGGCTGCTGCACCATAAGCCCTTTGTCTTATCTGTATAATTTCAGCAGTTGGATCTTCTCCAAGTTTGGTTTTTGCTTCTGCCAACAATAGTAACACATCAGCGTAACGATAGATCGGGAAGTCATTGTTAAACACTTGAGAAGTGCCGGCTGTAGTTCCGACCCACTTGGTGAGAAACACGCCTCTCACTGGATTCGGCGCCGCAGCAGAATACATGACCCTGAACGAATTTGTAATCCTTTGATCCGCAGGACCACTTGTGAGTCTCGTGATCATTGCTTGGTTCATTCCAACTCTGTTTGCTCCATTTACGAAAGGATACACTGTATTCACAGTTGGTGTTCCTGTTGGTGAAAACGAGTAGGAAGATGCCTGCACCCCATTGATAGTGAAAATGGAGAACGTTGTTTGCGTTGCCTGACCCAACTCATAATTGATGGCGAAAATAATTTCCGGATTGTTAGATTTCTTAGCCGGATCAAAATTGTCTGCGTAATTAGCATTTAATTTCAACGTCGCACCTTCCATATTCTTTACTTCCTGCAATGCGGCTTTTGCAACAGAAAAGTCGTTGTTACCACCTCCCATATTTGTACCTGACCAGATATTCACATCGCCTTTAAGTGTGAGTGTGGCAACACGGTTCCAGAACACTCGATTACCAGTTGGAAACGCATTATTACCGCCGAACAATTGTAGCGACTGTTCTATATCGCTCTTAATTTGTTTCATCACGTCTGCTTCGGAGCTTCTTGCCTTGTACGTTTCTGATGCATTGTTAATGCTGGTTACCGGTTCTGTCGTGATCGGTACACCACCCCAGCTTTTGAGCATAGTGTAATAAACGTAAGCTCTCAACCCGTACATCTCAGCGAGCCACTTTGATTTATTTGGCTCAGCGACAGGGCTTTTTGGCAGAACGTAAATGGCATTATTTATCTGATAAATAAGGTTGTAAAATCCTGCCCAGTTTGTATAAGGAACATTTTGTGCACTGATGTTGTGAGTATAAAGCTGCTGCGATAATGGATCCGCAGACTCTGTAAAAATTCCGTCAGCCCAAATGTCAGAACGCATTTCGCCAAGATTAAAAAGAACACTGTTGAAAGAGCGCAGTCTTGCATACACGCCTATGTACAAGGTTTGTGTTGCATTAGCGTCAGTAAGGGCAAGTTGGGTGCTGATAGCATCCTGTGGCACCACTTCTTCTAACTTCTTTTTACAGGAAGCAAGTGAACCAATGAGCACAATCGCCAGCATAGCAACAGAAAAATATTTTTTGATTTTCATTTTTTTTAGTTTGTCAGAATTTTTACAATGTGATTTGTGCACCAAAAGTTACTCTGCGCGGAAGCGGATAACGGCCATTATCAAAGCCACCAACTTCAGGAAATGTTCCGCTGTACTGAGTGAAGTAAACAAGGTTTGATCCAGTAACAAACAGGCTTAGTCCCTGTATTTTATTTTTTGTCGCATTTCCAAGCAACTGCCTTGAGATGTCATAACTGAGTGTGACTTCTCTTAGCATCACATAGTCACCTTTTTCCCACATGTTAGCCGGCGGGTTGTTGCCAGATGCGTCTGTTGCATAATTTCTTCCCTGATTTGCCCAGTAGAACATCGGCAAAGTGGCACCGGTATTGTTTGGAGTCCATGTGTTCAAAATATCCTTAGTTCCATTTTGTGAACCCTGTACCTGGCTAAGCCCTCTGAGCTTTTCGTTGTTCAAAATGACAAAGCCGTACGCGTAATCGAACGCAGAATAAACGTGCAAGCCTTTAAAGCCTGCATTAAGATAAAAGTTTCCGGAACCTTTCGGTGTGGTTCTTCCGACAAATACAAATTGCTTAGTATCGATTGTATCATTTTTATAAACCTGATACCATTGAGCATCGCCAAGTTGCTTTAATTTTTTATTAGAAAAAGGCAAAAACACGTTATACACACTTGCATCTTTAGAAAGCTGCCCAGCATCGGTGTAAATACCCGCCCATTTTGGAGCCCACACTTCATCTGTTCCAATGCGTTGTCCCTCAATCAATGCGCGGACAAATTTGGTTTTACCGGGATTTTCGGGATCCCAAACTTCTAGCGGATTTAGACCTCCGAAACCTGTCCTGTTACCGGACAAACCATTTTCAGGCAGCTTAATGGCAAAACTCTTTACTGTGTAATAAGTTGCACCAAAATCCAAACTAAATCCATTGCTGCGGGATGGTGTGATAACTTTTGCATTCGCGCTTAATTCAAATCCCCTGTTTTGTAATTGAGAAACGTTCGTGGTGTAACCTGTAAAACCGGTTTGTGCCGATATGTTGAGACTTGCCAATTTATCAAAAACATTTCTGATAAAGTAATCGGCAGAAAGGTTTATTCTGTTCCTCAAAAAGCCTAAGTCAAGCCCAAAGTTTAAGGAGTTTGTTCGTTCCCATCTCAAATCAGGATTAATGTAAGATGGAGCATATGTGCCACCAAGACCATTATAAACTCCGGCAGATGAATAAACCTGCGCTGTTGGAAAATAGCTGTTGCCAAAGCTTTGCAGGTTTCCATTCACCCCATAACTGATCCGAGGTTTGATAGTGCTTACATAATCAACTACTGGAGAGTTGTAATAGAAGTCTTCGTTGTGCAAATTCCAACCTACTGATACACCGGGGAACACTCCATAGAAATTATCGCTGCTCAAACGGCTGGAGCCATCAACACGGACAACACCGGTGAAGAAGTATTTGTCTTTGTAATTATAATTTAGTCGGCTGATAGCTGATGAAATTCTCTCCCAATATTGGAAGTTTGATGAAGCGCCTCCGGAATAAGCCAGAGTACCATTAATGACTGTTGGAGCGGGATCAGCAGTGAGCCACGGAACGAGATCAGTTGGCGCACCCTGAGCAGTGCCTGAGAAAATATATCTCTTGTACTCGTTGAACTCTCCGCCTGCCATCAAAGTGAAGCGATGCGCTGCATTGAAATCTTTTTGAAACTGCAGAAACCCGTTGTAGGTGTACTGAATGTCACGGTAGTTATCAAATCTTCCCGGACGGTTGCTGTTAAGAGAACCTCCATTCCCCTGAATGAAAGCTTTTGTAAACTGGTTGGCGTTGCCGTAACGAAGAAAACCTGAACCACTTGTGATCAATTTTAAAAAAGGCAGAATGCTGTACTCAGCGTTAAGACCTCCTGAAAAACGTTGCTCGTTGTTGTTGTTCACGAACAGTGTACTCCAATATGCAGGATTACCCAGCGTGACATCATTGGGACCCGGTAAAATCGCTGCTGATGTATCGTTATAAAAACGAACCGTTGGTGCTACACCGATAAATCTTTGTAACAATCCGCCTGTGTTCGCCGAAAGTGCACTAACACCCAGCCCTACAGTGCCCGGATCGTTGTATGGCGCTGTGACGTTCACGTTATATGCCGAAGTGTTAAGTGCCAGCTTCAGGTTACTCCCGACATTGAGTCCACCGTTGAAGTTTAAACTCATGCGTTTTAACTGAGAGCCAATAATGGTACCGTTGTCATTTAGAGCATTAAGCCCCAGCGCAAAAGAACCCTGATCATTTGCTCCAGAGAAATTTAAGCTGTGCTCCATCGTACTGCTTTCCTTCATGATCATGTCCTCTCTTGTTCTTGCATCAAGCTCTTTATATAAAATGCTATCCATAACTGACGGAAAAAAAGGATTTGGGTCAACGAGCAACTTCCAATTTGGATCAGACAAATACTGACGGTTGTTATTGTTCACTCTTTGAGTAGTGTACAATCCCGCAACGGGATTTCCGAAGTTGGCTCCGAATGCCCAACCCCAATTACCATTAAGTTGCCCCTTATCTGAAGACACTGCACCAGCATTCAAATCAAGAGAGTCGGCAAGGTATCTTGCCCGCAAACCCATACGATTCATGCGTATGTACTCTGCAGCGTTCAAATATTGGTCACCTATCTTTCGCGGATCATTGTTCGTTCTTCTGATGGTGTACTGAACCTGGGTCTTGCCTTTTTTTCCTTTTTTAGTTGTTACGAGTATCACTCCATTTGCTGCACGAGCACCATAGATAGCCGTAGATGCGGCATCCTTCAACACGTCAATTGATTCAACGTCATTCATATCAATACCATAAAGGGATGGAACGATAACACCATCCAAAACAACAAGCGGAGAACCCGAACCGTCAAAGTCAGTTCCACCGCGGAAAACAAGATAGGGCGTGCTACCGGGAGCACCGGTCGTTTGTTGCACGAGCAGTCCCGGAACAGAACCTTGTAGTGCCGTTCCCACATTCGAACTCGGCGTAAAACGGGTGGCAAGTGGATTAACTGTTGTGGCTGATCCGGCAAATTCTTTACGCTTCTGGGTGCCGTAACCAACAACTACAACTTCTCCCAAACGGTCACCTGCTGGATTGAGGGTAACGTTTACAGATGGCGAACTGCCGACGACCACCTCACTCGGTGAATAGCCAGTGTAGCTGAAAACAAGAACATCATCATTTGTGACAGCAATACTAAAGTTGCCGTTTGCATCGGTTTGTGTGCCGCTGTTTTTTCCTTTTAGCAAAACAGAAACTCCAGTTAGCGGCTTATTGTCTTCGGAGGAGATCACCCTACCCGAAACAACTCTGGTCTGCGACCATGCGGTAATAGCATACAGAAAGAAGGAGAGAAAAATTCCTACTTTAAAGCAAGCAAATTTCATGAAGAGCAGTTTTAATTATGTATTATGTATGACATAATAAAGTTATAAAGACGCGGAAATAATAACCAAATAAATTTTTTCACCATTGACTCTCAACAGAATACATTACTTTTATAAGCTATTGGGCGTTTTTAAGTACTACATATTATGCCGCTTTCATCCATTAAGCATCAATTAACAGCCATAGATAATGCGTCGCTTGTAGACAAAGTGGAAGAGAGTCTCGTAGAATTATTGCGGCAACAAAAATTAAAGGTTGGCGATTCCATTCCCAAAGAAATGGAACTGGCCGATTCGCTCGGCGTGAGCCGAACGGTGGTGAGGGAGGCGCTTCTGCGGCTTCGCATGATGGGATTAATTGAATCGAAGAAGAAAAAAGGTTCTGTCATTACAAGCCCTGACCTTTTTGGCATCATGAGCAAGAGCATCAATCCGCACGTGCTCGATCAGGATACGTTGAAAGACATGTTTGAAACACGGTTGGTCCTCGAAATCGGAATGGCTGATTTTTTATTTCACCGTGTTACAAGAGAAGATATTGAAGAATTGAAGGAGATCGTTAGCCACGAGCCCCCGATGACCGATTACCATTTGTTCAACATTGATCATGAAATAGCATTTCACGGAAAGCTCTATGAGATTACCGGCAATGAAACATTGAAGAAATTTCAGAGAATGTTGTTGCCGATATTTGATTATGTTCACAACAGCGTGCTATACAAAAGGCAGCCGATGCTGAAGAAGTTTGTTTCGCACAAAGGGTTGGTTGATATTTTGGAAAATGGTTCGCCGGAGCTTTTCCGCAACGGTATGCGCAATCACCTGGAAAATCATTTCATCCGCATTTTTGATTGAACCTTACTTGCTATAATACACACCCACTTCAGATAACGTCGGGTTCAGCCGCGAAGAAATTATTTTGAGTCTTACGGAATTTGCAGTAACCGGATCAAACCGCAGCAACCGTTTGTAGCCGACTGTTGTTCCTTCCGTTATTGTTTTCCATTCATTGTCCACTTTTGCTTCCAACACAAATTTTTCGATGCGTTGGCCCTCCGCAATGTTTTCCTGCAGCATCAGTA
>JAEZJD010000121.1 GCA_023436425.1 Bacteroidota bacterium
GTCCGGATGCATCGCCTGCTGTGCCGCTATTTGAGTGATTCCGTCCGCCTTATTTAAACCATAGATTCTATATAATTCATCGGACCACTCCAGTTTGTTTTCACGTGGATACCAGGCATAGTTGCCCATGTGCGTAATGGCTTCGGCCTGTCGAAACCGCTCATCACTTTTGTGCAATTCCTCAACGGCTGTCTCTTCGGCGTTGGTGTCCAGCACGATGCCGATTGTTTGAACTACAGATCCATCTTCCGCTCGCTTGAAAACAGAATCGTGGGTAGTGAGCCAGATGTATGCGCCATCTTTTTTCTTAACGCGGTATTTGAACGATTTCACCTTACCGTCATCGGCAGATGAAAAACTCATCATGTAATGCTGCAGCCGCTCCCGATCTTGCGGATGAACTAACTTGTCAATAGAATCCACATGAAATAAATTCCATTCGCCGGCCGAGTACCCTAACATTTCGCCCAACTTATCATTGGAATAAATATTCTTGTGATCTGCCGAATCGTACACGTAAAGAGCACCCGGAATCGTGTTATTAACTTTCTCAATGAAATGACTATGTTCTTCTATTCGCTCCTGCAGAAGATTGATATAAAGATTATACGACTGGGTTTCCGACTCCATGATAAACAAATCAATTTCATCGATCAATTCCATCATCTCCTTTGCATCCGTCGTGTAAGCTTGTATGAAATGAACCAGCATTTTTTTACGCAGGTAAGAACCGAGGGTCACATCTTCTGCAACAACATTGTTTTTATCGATAACCGGCAGCTGATTAAGTCGCCAGCGGTTTAGTGATGTCTCGATAAATTCTTGTGCTTTATTGTCTCTTAAACAGGTGAAAAGTTCAATCGACGAGCTGCGAACTAATTCATTCAATTCTTTCGGGGAAAAGTTTTTGAAATAGTTCAACAAAGGGATATTCAGCTCAAAGGCCAAATTAATTTGATACTGAGCAAACTCGTCAACTTTATTGTCCAAAAGAAACTGTGCATAGGAAGGCAGGTGCACCAACTCATCAACAGAAATCTTCTTTGCAGTTTGGGTATTCACGTAAGGGTGTTTAGAAAGTGACTCGCCTAAAATTAGCAGATTTTTTTCTGAAAGAAGTTGCTGTCGGCAATTTCAACTTTACTTGTCAGTATTAGTCTTGCACAGGTAAACTGTTGGCAACCAGCATGAGTTGTAGGAAATTCAACAGCTGAGAAAGTTGCACCTAAAGTTTGTGCAAGCAATTACGTTAGAGGTTCAGGAAACTTTTAGAGGTGAATAAATAAAAAACGGAAACGTAAACGGAAATGTTGATCTATTGATCGTTAGCCTCCTCCAAATCTGTTCCGGGACGCTTATTGTCGGCATCTTCGTTAGAAACATTTTGAGGAATTCCGATTTCATCATTTCGAGCGGACGTAGGACTGTCAGAACTCCTTGTATCGTCCGGATGCCCGGTTTGTTTTTCTTGATTGTCAACAAATCTTCGATTAAGTCCCGATGCATTCGGACCGGCGGCGAATTGCTCGACATCTGCATCCACGCGGTGGGTGTCTGTACGTTGATCCATAATATCTTCTTTGGCAGGATAATGTGGGTACCCCGGGAAATCCTGATCTATTTTCTCGTCATTAGCTTTGTCCACTTCTTGCTTGCTGTCCATTGCTTTTGACGGATTGGTGTTGGCGTTTGTATTTTTCTCTTCCTGTCTGTTCATTGTGTTCTTTTTTACAGATTGTAGAAAATGTTGTGCCGCAAACATCATGGAGAGGCACTCAAAGCGTTCGTTAGCAGCGGTGCATTTTGCCGTAAATCTTCAACCACCTGGTTGATCACCTCCAGATCGTCCGTTCCTTGTACTTGCCAGGTTCCGTCAATGTAAGTAGCTCGAAGCGAAGGCACAGTTGTCGTTCTGCCCGTGTGTTCTGCCGGATTTATTGAAAGTTGATTGTTTTCCTGCTGCGATATTTTATAGCCTACAGGGTTTCCATTAAAAAACAGAATTGTAGAAAAAAATTGCATAGGGCTGAGTTTACTTAAGGAGTAAAAAAACCATACCCATTCGGCGATGGAGCTGTTTGTGAAATGTTAATTGGAGACGTTTAACGAATTACCTGCCGAAGAGCTGTGTCCATTCTTTAAGCATCGTTTGAAGTTGACTGCAAAATGCATCTTGTTTCATTCTCCACGTCCAGTTGTTTTCTACTGATGCGGGGGTATTCATTCTTGCAGATTGATCCAGATTTAAAATGTCCTGCATGGGAATGATGGCGATGGAAGCAACCGAAGAATAAGCCGTCTTAATCATCGTTTCAGCAATATTGACCTCCGAAACATCCTTGAACAGATATCGCTGCAGGCGTTTT
This sequence comes from Bacteroidota bacterium, assembly GCA_023436425.1. GTDB lineage: Bacteria > Bacteroidota > Bacteroidia > Chitinophagales > Chitinophagaceae > Flavisolibacter. Next base: position 2,367 of record JAEZJD010000121.1, read on the forward strand.
TTTGTTCCGTCATCTGCGTCTTTTGTGAACCAACCTCTGCTAGTGTTATTATCGTGTGTTCCGGTGTAGACCACAAAATTGAACGCATGGTGATGTGGAATGTGCAGCGATTTTGGCAAGTCTTCGCCGAAGGCAAATTGGAGCACTTTCATGCCCGGTAATCCAAATGCGTCTCTTAGTGCGAACACCTTGTCGTCCACGTCGCCCAAGTCTTCGGCGATGAAAGGCAAAGCGGGAAAATCTTTTTTGATGTGATGGAAAAAATCTTCTCCTGGTCCCGTTTCCCATCTACCATTTTTTGCAGTTTGTGCGCCCGGCGGAACTTCCCAATACTCTACAAAAGCACGAAAATGGTCAATACGAATAATGTCAAACAGTTCGAGGTTTTTTCTGATCCGCCGCTTCCACCATGCATAATTCTGTTTTTTCAACGTGCTCCAACAGTACACCGGCATGCCCCACAATTGGCCATCGACGCTGAAGGCGTCTGGCGGTACGCCGGCTAATCCGGTTCGTTCCCCCGTTTCATCTACAGCAAAAATTTCGCGGTTTGCCCAAACGTCTGCAGAATCGTAGCTGACGTAAAAAGGTAGGTCTCCAATAAGCTTGATCTTTTGCTCGTTGCAATGCGTTTTCAAATCGTTCCATTGACGGAAAAAAATGAATTGAAGCCATTTAATTCTCTTTAACTCTTCATCGTTGACTAAACTCTCTAATACGCCGGTTTTTCTCAACTTATACTCATCCGGCCATTCATACCACGGCAGCTTGAAGCGGGATTTTAAAAGAGTATATAAAGCAAAGTCATGAAGCCAATAATTTTCTTCTTTGCAGAATCGTTCGAAATTTTCCTGGGGATGGCTGCTAAAATTGTTGTATGCGACGTCGAACAATTCCGTTTTAAGGTTTGCGACCGCAGCAAAGTCCGCGGTGTCGGTACCTGGTAAATATTTTAGGTCAGCTTCTGATAACAGTCCATCCCTCACAAGTAAATCAGGGCTTATAAGCAACGGATAACCGGCCATGCCGGATGTTGCACTATATGGCGAAAAAGCTTGTCCTTCTTCAGTAGGGTTGATGGGAAGCATTTGCCAGTATTGCTGACGTGCAGCGTGTAGTGAATTAACAAACTTTTTTGCTGTGGGTCCAATGTCGCCTATTCCAAATGGCGATGGGAGAGAAGTTACATGCAGCAATATTCCCGCGCCACGATTTCTGCATTCAGCACCGTTCAGAATGATTGCAGGAAAACGATTGAAAAAATTCGCAACGTCGATTCGGTCAGTGTAATCAGCTGTTGTGCCGGTAAAGATATTTGCCAGTCTTTTATCAACATTGGGCGGCAATTTCACTGCGGTATCGCCCCAATTGATCTGAAGAATATTGTTATCGCTGCACAGTTCTGCAGTGTGTAAGGGCAAAGCAATAATGAAAACAGTTCCGCGATCAATCCTTGCAAATGCGCCAACGTTGTTTCGGAATTTGCCTGAAGTCTTCAGTGGAACATATTCTCCTTCCGTCCATAGCTCTGGATATTGTTTTCTCAACTCGCATAAAGTTTTGATCAGCCGCTGTTTCACTGCGCCGTTGTGCCAGTCATTCCACAAATCAAAAATGCTGGCCTGTTCAGAAGCATTCAGCTTCTCGCATCTGCTTTTAAAATCCACTAACCGTCTGTTGTCGGGGTCCACGAAACTGAAATCCCAATCTTCACTCCCCTGGTAAATATCCGGGACTCCGGGACAGGTGAATTTTAGAATCACCTGAGATAAAGAATTTACAATCCCATGATCAGCTATTCTATTCAGAAACGACGAAAAGCTTTTCCAAAACGATCTGTTTTCATCGAGCAACGCAGCCGCGAAGTCGTTTGCAGCCTTTTCATATTCTTCATTAAGGTTTGCCCAGTTGGAGTGTGTTTTTGCTTCCCGCAACGCCTTTGTCAGATACTCCTGGAAACGATTCAAAAAAACTTTGCGGTCACCTCCCCACAGAGGATAAGAACCAACAAGTGACTGATAAATCAGGTACTCATCGTTTGCATCAGGAAAGTTGTTATTTTTTAAATCCTGATTTATATGTTGCCATTGACGAACGATGCTAATCCATTCCTCTGCAACATCACTGAGTACGTTTAATCTTGCACGAACATCTTCACCGCGTTTTGTATCGTGAGTGGATGTCGCATTAATTGAAAGCGGCAAATTCCGTTGTCGCATTTTCATCAGTCGGTGAAAGTGGTCCCTGGTTATTCCGAACGCATTAGGGCTATCGCCGACTTCATTGTGAGCAATGAAGGAATTGTACGTGTACATCAAAGTATCTTCAACTCCTTTTGCCATCACTGGTCCGGTAAACTGCATGCAGCGCTGATAAAACATTGCGACGCGTTTGCAGAATCTATCATTTTCCGTTAGTGGGTATTTAATAAAAATGTTTTCAAGAGCTGCAACAGCTTTCGATGATTTCTTCTTCCTTATTTCTTCGAAGATTTTTTGTACCTGAACTGATTCATCGTTTCTTAACGGGAAACTGTTTCCATAAAGGCGGTAGACAGGACAGTGGATCAGAAATGAGCCAATCGTTTCTTTAATTTCTTCTTGCGGGAGTTTTTCGTCAGTAAGCTTTAAATCGAAGAACAAACGGGTGAGATTTTCCAAATCGCCTGCCATGTGATGCAAAAGAATGTCACCCTTCTTCTCCGCTATTTGTTGGGAAGCAGGTTTGGTATGGGTCGTTTCTTGATAAAAGTTAGATAATACCTCTTCGTGTTCTGTATTAGTAAACAGATTATTTACTTGTGCAAGAAAATCGTATCCTGTGCTACCCTGAATAGGCCAATTTTCAGGCAACTTCTCATCACGTTCGAGAATTTTTTCGACAATAATGAAAATGTCATTTCCTGTTGCGTGACGTAGTTGCTGAAGATATTTTGTTGGGTCAAACAGACCGTCAACGTGATCTATTCTGAGACAATCAAATACTTTTTCGTGTAACAGCTTTAATGTCAAAGAATGATAGTCGTCGAAAACATTTTTATGCTGAATGTTTATTGAAATGAGACCATTTATAGTGAAGAAGCGGCGGTAATTTATTTTGGAATCAGTTTCCTTCCAATGACAAAACTTGTACGCCTGCTGCATGCACACGTCTGTCAAACGATTTGCATCAGAATTGATGCGATGAAGCGTCTGCTGATCTACCCGATCTGCTTTCGCGGGAAATAAACTATCATGATATTTTAAATAATATTTTTCATTTTTAACTATCAGCTGAATCTCACGATTATTAATTGCATCTTCGAAACTGCTACCGAGAAACGGTGCCATCAGCTTTTCATCTCTGTTCCAGTTTATATCAAAGTATTCTGCATATTTTGATTTTTTTCCGTTCAATAAAACATCCGACAACCAGGGGTTCAGATAATGGTAAGCCATGTGATTCGGCACTATATCCTGCACCCAAAACATCCCTCTTTCTTTTAATTCTTTGCTGATGTCGTAGAGTTCTTCAATTGTTCCAATTTCAGGGTTGATGACGTTGGGATCGACAACATCATATCCGTGCACACTTCCGGGAACAGCTTTGAAAATGGGAGAGGCATAAATTGTGGCGATGCCAAGTTGTTGCAGATACGGAATAATTCCTCTAAAGGCGCAAAAGTTAAAACCCTTGTGAAACTGAATTCTGTATGTAGTCACCGGGTTGATCATGGGTTCGTATGAGGTTCAGACGTTCTGCTGAAGATGGCAATTGATTCGGCCGGAATTTGCAAATGAACACTTGTAGTAAGTGTATCGGGGGCAGTGGGTTTGCCCAGCCATTGTTCCGCAGCAGAATCGAATATTTTTTTATAATCACTTTTCTCCCTGACGTCGAAATTCTGTGGTGATTTAGAAAAATTCAGAGCACACAAAAGCTGTTCGGTGTCATTCCACCTTTCGATTAACAAAATGTTTTTCTTCGGATCAGACTGCACATGTAAATTCTTTCTGTTTAATGTTTTGAGTACCTCATTGTGTTTCCGCAAGTCAATCAGTTTTTTATAATACTGAAACATTACTTTATGTTTCCCTTCGTTAACTAAATTCCATTGCAATTTTGACGCTTCAAACGTTTTTTCCGACATCGGGTCTGGCGCTTCTCCCTCCAAATGAAATGCAGCGAATTCTTCTTTTCGGCCCTTGCGTACAGCATCTGCGAGCTTGATATCGGAGTGGCTGGCGAAGTAAAAAAATGGATGGGGCTCACTCCATTCTTCTCCCATGAAAAGCATAGGAATGTAGGGACTTACCAGCACCGCTGCAGCTAGCAATTTTTGCATCTCGAAACTTACAAGCGTACTTGTCCGTTCTCCCAACATGCGGTTGCCTACATGATCATGGTTTTGTGAAAACACAACAAAGTGCCGTCCCGAATTTTCTGCTTTTTTTCCAAAAAATTTTTTTCTATGTGGCGAATACTGGCCGTCGTACACGTAGGCGTCTTTGTAGGCTTTTTCCAGGTGTTGAATGCCGTTAAAATCGGAGTAATAGCCGATCGGTTTTTCGCCGGCTGTTACACGCAGCGCATGATGAAATTCATCCATCCATTGCGCATCCATTCCGTAACCATTTTTGTCAGGTGACGTGATGACTTTCGGGTCGTTTAAATCTGATTCAGCAATCAAAAAATATTTTCGACCCGTATGTTTTTCCAATGCACCGACGTGTTGCTTCAACTCTTGTAAAATATGAACGGCACCAAAGTCTTTTATGGCATGTACCGCATCCAGTCTCAGTGCATCCACGTGAAAATCGCGTAGCCACATTAAAGCATTTTCAACAAAATATTCCCGTACTCCGAAGCAATATGCATCGTCGAAATTTATAGCATTGCCCCACGGCGTATTGTATTTGTCGGTGAAAAACGGAGCGAATTCCGAAAGGTAATTTGCTTCCGGCCCAACATGATTATAAACTACGTCCAAAATAACAGCCAAGCCTTTCCGGTGACATTTATTTATTAATTGTTGCAATGATCTTGCACCTCCGTATGAGTTTTGAACAGCAAACGGAAACACGCCATCGTAGCCCCAATTGCGATTGCCTGGAAACTGTGCCACGGGCATAATTTCAATTGCTGTAGTTCCTAATTCAAGAAGATGATCAAGCCTTGCTTCTATACCGCTGAATGTTCCTTCGGGAGTGAAGGTGCCAGTGTGCAACTCGTAAATTATGTACTCTTCAAGTGCAGGATTTCGCCAATCGTTATCTGTCCATCGGAAACTATTTAAATCCAAAGCTTCGGATGACTCGTGTACACCATTTGGTTGGGAAAGAGAAGCAGGATCAGGAAACGCTTTATCGTTATTTAGTACAATCTTGTAATTATCGCCGGGTTCAATTTCATCAGTTTCAATGCTCCAATAACCGAAATGATCTTTTTGTAAAGCAAGTTGTTTTTTGTTTGTAGCGATTGAAACAGCGTGTGCCAGCGGAGCCCACACTTTTTCTTCAGCTTTTCCATTCAAGAAATTTACTCCTATTCTTCTTCTACGCACATCAGGCATCATCAGTCGAGCGGATTTTTCAAAATAACAATTGATCTTCCTTCTACCACCACTGCATCTCCGGCTTTGTACACTTCTCCTGTTTCTTCCAAATAATTTTCGTGCGTGTCAAGAACCTTGATCCATTTGTTTCCAAATTTGTCCAAAGGCAGGACATACATTAATGAAGCGTAAAACGCATTGAAGATTAAGTAAAAGCTGTCGTCGGTTATTTTTTCTCCTTTGGGTCCGACGGAGTGAATTCCTTTGCCATTCAGAAATACAGCTAATGATTTGGCAAAATCCTGATTCCAATTTTCTTCCGTCATCTCCAACCCTTCGGGCAAAAACCAAGCAATGTCTTCCACTCCAACTCCGCGAATTGGTCGCCCTTTAAACCAACTTCTCCGGTTAAACGCAGGATGTCGTTTGCTGAAATGGATTATCTTTTTTGTAAAAAGCAGAAATTCTTCATCAGCATTTGCCCAATCTATCCACGAAAGTTCATTGTCCTGACAATAGGCGTTATTGTTTCCGTGCTGCGTTTTGCCTAATTCATCTCCAGACAAAAGCATAGGTACACCTTGAGAAATAAACAGCGTGGTTATGAAGTTTCGCTTCTGTTTTTTTCTTAACGCAAGCACATCCGGATCATCTGTTTCTCCTTCAATTCCACAGTTCCATGACCTGTTGTGCGTTTCGCCGTCATTATTGTCTTCACCATTTGCCTCATTGTGTTTTTCATTGAATGAAACCAGATCCTGTAGTGTGAAGCCGTCATGAGCGGTAATGAAATTGATGCTCGCTGTAGGATGTCTGTTGTCATTCTGATATAAATCGGGGCTGCCGGTAAATCGGGCTGCAAACTCTCCTAACATACTGTCAGCTCCACGCCAATAATCACGCATGCAGTCGCGGTATTTTCCGTTCCATTCTGCCCAACCGGGCGGAAAATTTCCAACCTGATAACCACCTTCACCCAAATCCCACGGTTCAGCAATCAGCTTTACCTGAGAGATTACGGGATCCTGATGTATGATGTCGAAAAAAGAACTGAGCCGATCCACGTCGTGCAACTCACGGGCAAGGGCAGCCGCTAAATCGAACCGAAATCCATCTACATGCATTTCCAGCACCCAATATCGTAAGCTGTCCATGATGAGACGGAGCACATTTGGCATCATTACATTTAACGTGTTGCCTGTGCCGGTGTAGTCGTTGTAAAATCTTTTGTCTTCACATAATCGATAATACGCTGCATTGTCGATGCCGCGAAACGACAGGGTTGGGCCGAGGTGATTCCCTTCACCTGTGTGGTTGTAAACAACGTCAAGCAAAACTTCTATTCCTGCTTTGTGCAGTTCCTTCACCATGTTTTTAAATTCAAAAACCTGTTCACCATGCTTGCCGCTTGCAGAATAGCGGGTATCGGGAGCGAAAAAACTTAACGTGTTATATCCCCAATAATTGGAAAGATTTTTATCGCTGAGGAATTTATCGCTGACAAAGTGATGCACCGGCATTAATTCAATTGCAGTTATGCCAAGCTCTTTCAAATATTGTATCATATGCGGGTGTGCAATGCCTGCATAAGTGCCCCGGTTTTCTTCCGGAATGCCTGGATGCAACTTCGTTAGACCCTTTACGTGTGCTTCGTAAATAATTGATTTGTGATACGGAATGTTTGGATGCTGATCGTTCTCCCAATTGAAGGTTTGGTCGATCACAATGGATTTTGGAATAAATGGAGCACTATCTTCTTCATTGAATGTCAGGTCGGATCCTTCCTGTCCGAGATTGTAACCAAACAATGAGTTGTGCCAATTAATAATACCGGAAAGGGCTTTGGCATAAGGATCAATCAACAATTTGTTTCCGTTAAAGCGATGTCCGTTGTGAGGTTCATACGGCCCGTGAACTCTATAGCCATATAACTGCCCCGGCGCCAGGCCCGGCACAAATACATGCCACACATTGTGCGTTCTTTCCCTAACTCTGACTTTCGAGGACTCTTTATTGTCGGCAGCAGAATTAAAAAGGCAAAGCTCAACACCGGTGGCGTTTTCTGAATAGAGCGCAAAGTTTACTCCTTGTCCGTTCCAGGTGGCACCCAAAGGAAAAGGATTACCCGGATATACAACTTGATTCATCTATAGTTCTTTGATGGCAGCAAGAGAACTTTTCAATATTCTTGCCACCGTTCTCTGCTGCTCAGATTTGCCACCACAGATGCTGATCGCAGAACAAACTAATGGCGACATAGCGATTTGCGAATCAACCGCTTGTGGGCAAGCTTTTCTACATCGACAAAGAATTTTCAAACGATTATTTTAGCGTAATTCTGCCTTACTGAATGTATTTCGTAAAAAATCCCGCGTGGTTGCGACTTCTTTATCCGAACTGTGTTTGGAAAATCAACACTGCTGAAAGAGTGTTGTATTTAACTTTTGATGACGGTCCATCGAAAGAAACAGATTTCGTGTTGCAACAGCTGACCAGTTACCACGCTAAAGCAACTTTCTTTTGCCTTGGGCAAAATGTTGTTCAGCATCGGTCACTTTTTCAGGAGCTGATTTCCGAAAAACACTCGGTCGGCAATCATACGTGGGCTCACCTGAACGGATGGAAAACAATGAAAGAATTGTACTTAGAAGATATAAAAAGAGCATCAGGCGTGATACCGTCAAAACTGTTTCGTCCACCTTACGGAAGAATTTCGCACAAGCAAATAGATGGAGTGAAACAGCAAGGATTCAAAATTTTAATGTGGAGCGTTCTTAGTGCCGACTTTGACAAAAGGATATCGCCTGAAAAATGCTACAAAAATGTCGCAATGAATGCTTTTCCCGGAGCAATCGTGCTCTTTCATGACGCGATACATTCGGCTGCAAACCTGCGTTACGCTTTGCCCCGTGTTTTGGATGTGTTTTCCGAACGGGGGTATAGATTCGAAGCAATTACCGAAGACGTTTAGAACGCGACCAGGCATTTTAGAGATCATTAGTTTCCTTATCTTTCTTCGATGAGATTTTTTGCGGTAGTTATTTTTTTGTTGCACGTCTTTTATTCACAGGCTCAAACTTTCGGAGGCTTTCGGCCTTCTACCAAATGGAAGGAAATTAATACAGATACTGCACGCATCATTTTTTCTCCTGAGGCACAGTGGCACGCCCGGCGCATTGCAACAATAATTCACGAAGCGGCTCAAAGAAATGAATTTAGTTTGGGCAACCGAGTCAAAAAAATTAATACGGTTCTGCACAGCAATACCACTCTTGCAAATGGATATGTTGCTTTGGCACCGTTCAGAAGCGAGTACTATTTACTCCCATCCTCCGACATTTTTGAAATGGGTGCCAATCCGTGGCAGGAGGAACTTGCAGTTCACGAATATCGACATGTGCAACAGTACAGCAACTTCAATCGAGGGTTGAGCAAAATAGGATCAATAGTTTTCGGGGAAGCAGGTCAATCATTGTTCAATGCATTAGGAGTTCCGAATTGGTTTTTTGAAGGCGACGCTGTCTTTGTTGAATCGGTGCTGACACCGCAAGGTCGTGCGAGGATTCCAAATTTTTTTAATGGCTTTAACGCATTGTTTCGCGAAGGCAGAGATTACTCGTGGATGAAATTGCGCAACGGCTCGTTGAGGGACTATGTTCCCAATCACTACAACCTCGGGTACATGCTCGTGAATTATGGCTATGAAAAATATGGCAACAACTTTTGGCGAAATGTTACGCAGCATGCATCTGCTTTTCGCTCGATAATTTATCCCCTGCAAGGTGGAATAAAGAAATATGCAGGTGTTGACTTTAAGGCGTTCAGAAAGGAGGCGCTTGACTCTTATCGTCACGAAATTAGCCGGAAAAGAACGGACAGCGCGGATCGTGCGGTGGTAACGAATTATTATTTTCCACAGTTTATTTCTGAAGATTCTCTTGTTTACCTCAAATCTAGCTACAGGCAAATACCTGCCTTTTACATCAGGCACAACGATGTTGAACAAAAATTAAAGCTCCGGAATATCAGCAACGAAAGTTGGCTCAGTTATAGAAATGGACTGGTTGCATATACGGCTTACAATGTGAATCCACGTTGGAATTTGCAGGACTATAGCGACATCTATGTTTTGGATGTGCGGTCCGGAGATGAGCGCAGGTTGACATCGGGTCGCAAGTATTTCACTCCGGATATTTCGCCTTCTTCCAGTAAGATGATTGCGGTTTTTCTTAATGATTCGACCGAATCGGAGCTTCACGTGTTGAGCATGCAGGGGAATGTCATCAAAAAAATTAGTGGAATAAATCATTCGTTCTTTTTGCATCCGCGATTTATAGACGAGGACAGGATTGTTGTGTGTGAGCGACTCAGCAATTCGACAATGACAATGTCTTTTATTGATCTGCAGTCGGGGAGGAGAGAAGAACTGATTCCTGCCACCAAAGCTTTGCTCGGATATCCGTTTGTGCAGCGGGGTGTTGTTTATTTTGTGTCGTCAGTCACGGGTAACGATGATTTGTTTTCTTTGAGGTTGAGTGATAAAAAAGTTTTCCAGCTAACGGCAGGAGCAACAGGTAATTATTTTCCATCGGTATACAACAATAAGATCACGTGGTCAAAATTCACATCCAACGGACTTCAATTGATGCAACAAGAATTGGAATCAATTGCTCCTGTGCAGGTAAATTCTGCCCAATGGAAACGAATTCCCGCGCCGGATAAGATTGCAGGCGATAGTGTGCGGAATATTTTAGAGGCTCCGACGCGAAATTTTGAACCGAAAGATTATGAGCAGGGAAAACATCTTTTCAACTTTCATAGTTGGCAACCATATTACGCCGATCCGGAAATCAGTTTAAACCTGTACAGCGACAATATTCTTTCCACGTTTTCCAATGAAGTATTTTATCGCTACAATAGAAATGAAACTTCGCATGCGGCGGGGCTGAATACATCTTATGCAGCATTGTTTCCGGTGCTCACAGCCGGTGTTACCTACACCTTTGGCCGAACGCAAAGAACACCAACACGAACTATTAATTTTGACGAGCTTGAAACCCGTGCAGGGTTCTACATTCCGCTTAATTTTTCTGGTGGAAAAATGTACAAAGCGTTGTCTGTCGGCTCCGATTTTGTACACAATAAGCTAATGCCGTCACCGACTTTCAAAGATTCTTTCAGAGTATTATCTAATAATTATCTGCATCATTTTGTTAATTGGTCGGAGCAGCTACCGCGAGCAGTGCAGCAGATTTATCCAAAGTTTGGTTATGCTGTTTCTATAGCGCACAGGCATTTGCTCGGAGAAAAAGGCTTTCAGTATTTGGGTGCATCGCGATTTTACCTGCCCTCTGTAGGTAATCACGCCATTGTGATTTCCGCTTCCATTCAGGAGACTGACACATCAAATCTTGTGTTTAGCAACAGGTTTTCAAACGCCAGGGGGTATACTGATTATTACTTTTCAAGAATGTGGAAGGTATCGGCAAATTATCACATGCCCCTGTTTTACCCAGACTGGGGTTTTGGAAACATTCTATATTTTCTGAGACTGCGAAGCAATGTTTTCTATGATTTTTCCAAGGTGTATTCAAAGTCAAAAACAAACATGTGGGACCTAAGAAGTGTTGGCGCAGAGTTTTTTTTCGACACGAAGTGGTGGAATGAACTGCCGCTAACGTTTGGCTTTCGCCTGTCTCATTTGCTTGATGCCGATTTCTCGAACAAAGCAGCCGGCAAAAACGTGTTTCAATTCATAGTGCCGGTAGACATAATTCCGAGTCATTGAGCGATATACATTCCATACTAAAAAAATACTGGGGTTACGACACTTTCCGTCCGCAGCAGGAAGCAATTATTCGGTCTGTACTTGACGGAAATGATACCCTCGCTTTATTGCCGACAGGTGGCGGTAAATCCATTTGCTACCAGGTACCTGCATTGGCAGCCGACGGAATTTGTCTCGTCATTTCACCCCTCATTGCGCTCATGAAAGACCAGGTAGAAAGCCTGAAGAAGCGAGGCATCGGAGCGTTAGTGATTTACTCGGGCATGCAGCGCAAGGATATTATTCGCACGCTGGAGAATGCACGCAGCGCATATTTCAAATTTTTGTACGTGTCACCGGAGCGGCTCGAAACATCATTGTTTCTTGAATATTTACCGGCGCTGAATGTTAATCTGATTGCAGTTGATGAAGCGCATTGCATTTCACAATGGGGCTACGATTTCCGCCCATCCTACCTCCGGATTGCCGATTTACGAAAAGAGTTGCAAGAGGTGCCGGTGCTGGCCGTTACAGCATCAGCCACTGAAGATGTGGAGAAAGATATTTGTGCAAAGCTTAGCCCAGAGTCAATTACCGCGAAAAGCAGAACACGTGAGGTCTTGGGAGCTGAGATATCCACCACCGAGGGCTGGAATATTTTTCGTCAATCTTTCGAAAGACCCAATTTGTCGTTTTCGGCGTTCAAAGTAGATTCGAAAATCAACAAGCTGGTGAACATTGTGAAGAACGTATACGGAAGTGGAATTGTTTATTGCAAGAGCAGGAAAAGAACAAACGAAATTGCAAATCTCCTGCAGATGCACGGCATTTCGGCAGCCAATTACCACGCCGGACTGCAGCAGGAAGAAAGATCGAAACGGCAGCAGCAATGGATTGAAAGCAAAACGCGAATAATCGTTTGCACAAATGCATTTGGGATGGGAATTGACAAACCCGATGTGCGTTTTGTGGTTCATGCAGATGTTCCAGACTGCATCGAAAATTATTACCAGGAAGCAGGTCGGGCAGGGCGAGATGGAGTAAAAGCGTACGCTGTTCTGCTGTACGATGATCAGGATTTAAAAGAGCTAACGTCGTTACACTTGCAGCGGTTTCCGAGCTTTGAAAAAATCAAAGAGGTTTACTCGGCTCTTTGCAACTTTTTGCAAGTGCCTGTTAACTCAGGGCAAGATGTGAGTTATGATTTTCGCTTCGATGAATTCGTGCGCAACTTTAAACTGGATTTGCACACAGCGCTCTATTCACTCAAGGCTCTTGAGCAGGATGGCTGGATAGCATATAATGAAAAGAGTTTTATACCCTCTACGGT
>JAEZJD010000141.1 GCA_023436425.1 Bacteroidota bacterium
CTGCACGACCTGGGAATTGTGATGAACGGCACCCGCTATCATCCGGAAAACATGCATTTCCGTCAAAACGGAATCAATGAAGAGCGAAATCTTGACTTCCATAGTCCGTACGGATGTTCCAAGGGAGTAGCCGATCAGTATATTTTAGACTATGCACGAACTTTCGGTTTGAAAACAGTCGTTTTCAGAATGAGTTGCATTTACGGCCCGCATCAATTCGGAACTGAAGATCAGGGTTGGGTAGCGCACTTCCTGATCCAGGCAATTAAGAAAAATCCAATCACTTTGTATGGCGACGGTAAACAGGTTAGGGACATTCTTTTTGTAGAAGATTTGGTAAACGCTTTTCTGCTTGCAAAAGAAAATATCGATGAGATTTCGGGCAATGCCTTCAATATGGGTGGGGGAGCAAATAATACCATCAGTCTTGTAGAACTCCTTCAGCTGATAGAAAATGTTTCTGGTGAAAAGCCAGCGGTTACATTTGATGATTGGCGACCAAGTGATCAGAAGTATTATGTTTCCGATTTTAAAAAATTTCAGAAAGCAACAGAATGGTCGCCGAAGGTGACAACCAAGGAAGGTGTGCAGCGCCTTTACTATTGGCTGAAAGAAAATGCAGTGGAACCGGTGAAATTGAACCGTAAAAAAGATGGAAAGCAAAAAGTAGTGCAAAGTTGAAAGCTGTAACTAAATGATTGCTGCAGTTCTCGAAAAACCGAAGTCATTTTTGATCCAACAAACGTCGGCTCCAAATGTTCAACCTGACGAAGTAAAAATCAGAGTAGAGGGCTGCGGTATTTGCGCATCGAGCATACCGGTTTGGGAAGGACGCGAATGGTTTCGATATCCGCAGACGCCGGGCACACCGGGACACGAAGGTTGGGGGGTTGTTGAAGAAGTTGGTGAAAATATAAATTCTGTAAAAACCGGTGACCGTGTTGCATTTCTTTCGGGAAAATCATACGCAGAATTTGACGTCGCAAGCGAAGGCTCTTTTGTCAAATTACCTGAAACACTGAAAGGCAAAGCTTTTCCCGGTGAGCCGTTAGGCTGTGCAATGAACATTTTCGAAAGAAGCAATATATCAAAAGGTGACACAGTTGCTATAATCGGAATTGGCTTTTTGGGTGCACTGCTTTGCCAACTTGCAAAACATGCGGGAGCAAGAGTGATTGCAATTTCAAGAAGAAACTATTCGCTCGACGTTGCTGATAAATTCGGTGCTGATGAAACAATTCCGCTGGCAAACACGTGGGAAGTGACAAACAAAGTTTCTGAAATTACAGCGGGGCAGTTTTGCGAAAGAGTCATAGAAGCAACAGGTAAACAAGAAGGAATTGATGTAGCCTCCGAAATTGTTGCTGAAGGAGGAAGACTGATGATTGCCGGCTATCATCAGGATGGAATGCGGCAAGTGAACATACAGCAATGGAACTGGAAAGGAATTGATGCGATCAATGCGCATGAAAGAAAAGCCGAGAGATATCTGATTGGAATGAAAGCCGCCGTTGACGCCGTTGCAAATGGAATTATTAATCCAGAATCCCTTTACACCGACTTCTTGCCGCTGGGGGAGTTAAATAAAGGATTTGAATTGACCGCCACCCGGCCGAATGGGTTCATGAAAGCTCTCATCAAAGTATGCTAAACGAAACAACAGAACCTGCACATAACAATCAAAGCTTTATAGAAGCTTCTGTGCTCCGCCTCGCGTTCGCCGGCGTAGGTTGGATTGGGCGCAGCCGTATGAAAGCTGTTGTAGAAAGTGGATTAGCGGAAGCCACCCTTCTCTCCGACCCTTCTGATGAATGTTTGCGTGAAGCACTAAAGATTGCGCCATCATCAACACTTACAACTTCATTTGAAAAAATCGTGACGGCAAGCGATATTGACGGCGTTGTAATTGCCACTCCGAGTGCCTTGCACAAAGAGCAGGCAATCGCCGCATTCAAAAACGAGAAAGCGGTATTTTGTCAAAAGCCTTTGGGCAGAAATGCAGAAGAAGTTGCAGCCGTAATTGCCGCTGCGGCGAAAGCAAACAAACTACTCGGCGCCGATTTCTCATACCGCTACACCGCAGCTTTTCAAAAAATCCTGTCAATAATTCATTCCGGTGAACTGGGAAAAATCTTTGCAGTTGATCTAAAGTTTCATAATGCGTATGGTCCGGACAAGCCATGGTTTTATGATGTAAAACTTTCCGGCGGCGGCTGCGTGTTAGATCTGGGAATTCATTTAATCGATCTAATGCTTTATGCTCTTCATTTTCCTGAAGTGAAAAAAGTAAACAGCAATCTTTTCGCAAAAGGAGTTCCTGTAAGGGGCAGCGAAGCGGTAGAAGACTTTGCAGCGGTAAACATTGAAATGGAAAATGACATTACAGCCCAACTTTCCTGCTCTTGGAATTTACAAGCAGGACAAGAAGCGGTGATCGAAGCATCGTTTTACGGAACCAACGGCGGCGTGTCACTTAAAAATGTGAATGGCTCTTTTTACGATTTTGTTGCGCAACGGTATTGGGGGACAAAAACCGAAGTGCTCGTGTACCCACCCGACGATTGGGGCGGACGTGCATTGATTAGATGGGCACAGCAGCTTCGCGACAGTGATGCTTTTGATGCCGAATCAGAAAAATATTTGAAGTCAGCAGAAGTAATTGACAAAATATATGGCAGGTAACCACCTGAAAATTTTAATGACGACCGACACCGTTGGCGGTGTGTGGACCTACTGCATGGAACTGTGCAGGGCATTGCAGCCCTCGGGTGCAGAAGTTCATTTGGTAACTATGGGAGCGCCGATGAAAGACTGGCAACGACGGGAGGTTACCGCATCAGGAATTGCCTCCGTACACGAAACCAACTTTGCTTTAGAGTGGATGCACAACCCATGGAACGATATTGAGGAATGTGGTGAATGGTTGCTGCGATTAGAAGAAGAATTACAGCCGGATATCATTCACTTGAATTGTTTTGCGTATGGCTGCTACTCATTCAAAGCTCCAAAAATTATTGTCACGCATTCCGATGTGTATTCCTGGTTTTTGAATGTGAAAAAAGATGACCCACCGCCGGAGTGGCAAAAATATTTTTGGTGCGTAAAGAAAGGCTTGCAGGGCGCTGATTTGGTGAT
>JAEZJD010000176.1 GCA_023436425.1 Bacteroidota bacterium
CTTCGGGTGTTGCTGAGCGTTATGCGACCTGGTCGCCTGATGGAAAGAGCATTGCCTACTGGAGCGATGCCTCCGGCGAATACGAACTGTATCTAAAAGAGGCAGACGATGAAGGAGCCGGGAAAAAGTTAACAGGCTATGGACCAGGATTCAGGTACAAATTAACGTGGTCGCCAAACAGCAAGCGCCTCGCATTCATTGACAAAGCCATGCGAATTAAGGTGTACGACATGACCACAAATCAGACCTATGACGTGGACAAAGCTTTAAGGTGGATGCACGAAGATCTGGAAAACTTCACTCCGGACTGGTCTTCAGACAGTCGTTGGCTCGCATACTATCGCGATCTGAACAATCAGCATACAGCTATTTTCATTTTTGATGCAGATTCGAAAAAAACGCAGCAGGTCACATCAGGCTTTTACAGCACCCGCAACCCTACTTTCGATCCCGAGGGAAAATATTTGTACGTGATTACGTCGCAGACTTTTCAGCCTTTATACAGCAGTATTGATAACTCTTTTGCCTATGCCAACTCAGGAAACATTGCAGCAATCAGTTTGCGGAAAGATATTCCGTCACTCCTCGCCCCTAAAAATGATACAGTAGCGCTTAATCTTGGATCTGATGCAAAGAAAGATGCGCTGGTGAAGCAGACAGAAACTAAAAGAAAGGATACAGTTGCTGCAGTGAAGCCGCTGCCAACGGCAAACGGTATTGCGATCGATCTCGATGGCATGGAGGAGCGCTTGGTGTTACTTCCGATAGCTGCCGGCAACTATGACGGATTAAGTGCAGCGAAGAACAAGATCATTTACATGAAATACGCCAACACCGGCACCTCGGCACCCGGGTCAATTAAATACTACGACACGGAAAAAACAGAAGAAAAAACGATTCTCGACAACGCAAATGGGTTTGTGTTGTCGGCAAACAAAGCCAAAATGGTTGTAGCACGATCAGGTAATTTGTTCGCAGTGCTGAAGCCGGAGGAAAATCAAAAATTTGAAAAGCCTCTTCGGCTCACCGAGATGCAAACACTTGTCAAGCCTGCAGACGAATGGCAGCAATTGTTCACTGATGCATGGCGCATTGAAAGAGATTATTTCTACGATCCTGGCATGCACGGACTGGACTGGAAAGCTGTAAAAAATCGATACGAAGGAATGCTGAAAAGCGCAATGACACGCGAAGAGGCCGACTTTGTTATTGGTGAAATGCTTGGCGAGTTGAATGCTTCTCATACATATCATGGTGGCGGAGATATAGAGAGACCACGTCCTCAAAACGTCGGTTATTTAGGTGTTGATTGGCAGGCAGACGGCGACAGTTACAAGATCAAGAAGATTATTCGCAGTGCGGAATGGGATGCGGAAGCACGGCATCCGTTCGACATTGCCGGTGCGACAATTAAAGAAGGGGATTACATTCTTGCGGTAAATGGTGTGCCGCTGTCGACTTCTGCAGAGGCGTTTGCTGCTTTCCAAGGTCTTGCCAACAAGCCGGTTGAGATCACTTACAATTCCTCACCGTCGTGGGCTGGAGCAAAAACAGTTGTTGTGCAAACACTTGCAGATGAATACAGGCTGCGCCATTTATCATGGATTGAAAACATGCGCAAGCGGGTGGAGAAGGCAACCAACGGCGATGTTGGGTATATCTATGTACCAAGTACAGGTGTTGACGGACAAAATGAACTTATGCGTCAATTCAATGCGCAATGGGATAAAAAAGCATTAATCATCGATGAAAGATTTAATGACGGTGGACAAATTCCGGACAGGTTTATTGAAATGCTGAATCGTGACCCACTGGCATTCTGGGCTATCCGTGACGGAAGTCCCTGGCCTTGGCCGCCTTTCGCCCACTTCGGACCAAAGGTGATGCTGATAAACGGTTGGAGTGGATCTGGTGGAGATGCCTTTCCGGATTACTTCCGCAGGAAAGGCTTGGGTCCGCTGATTGGCGCAAGAACATGGGGTGGATTAATTGGTATATCCGGCGTGCCTGCTCTCATTGATGGCGGCAGCATTACGGCACCTTCGTTCAGAATGTACAACCCCGATGGAACGTGGTTTAGAGAAGGACACGGCGTGGATCCAGATATAGCTGTTGACGAAGATCTTGCGGCAATGGCGAAGGGCACGGACCCGCAGCTGGAACGGGCCATCGTAGAGATAAAAAATTTGCTGAAAAATAAAGCCTACAAAATGCCTGCACCTCCTCAGGCGGAGAAGCGCGGTGTTTATTGAAATTTTTCCTTATCATCTACCTGCCTGCCGCATAGCAAGTAGGTAGATTTTTTTATTGTTTTGCCATTGAGATTACATATAGCATTTTTCTTATCTTTAATAATCCCCTTCTAAACTGACTTGTTTCCGCACCTTACCATTCTTCAATTTCCTATGAATGATGCGTGTGATCTGTAGGAAAACTGATCCACTTAATATTCTTCAAACAAAAACGATAGGAGGAAACATGTACAAACACAATCTTTCAACGATTCTTTTCTTTTTCACTTGCATCCTGCTGCTTACTTCATGTAAAAAAGAAATTGCAAAGCACGATTCCATGATGCCTCTCGAAGCTAAAGCTGCACCAAGTGCCACCGTAAGTGTTTTTGCATCCGGATTTACAAATCCACGGGGATTGGAGTGGGCTCCTGACGGAAATCTGTACCTCGCGGAAGCCGGCAGCGGCGTCACGGCGGAAACGGGTGGCCGAATATCGCGAATAACGCCTGCCGGTGCAGTATCAACTGTTACGACTGATCTGCCCACGATGAATTTTGAAGGCGAAGCCGCTGGCCCGATGGACCTCACATTTCTGAACAACACCCTGTATGTACTGAGCGACGGGGGCGCATCATTGAATGTTTCCCGACCTGCAGGTATTTACCGGGTGAACAGCAACGGTTCAACTACTGTTGTTGCTGACTTGGGCGCATGGCAACGAAGCCATCCCGTAGCTAACCCGCCACAAGACTTTTTGGCCGACGGATCGTGGTACAATGTGGCGGCAGTGAGAGGTGACCTGTATGCGCTGGATGCCAACCACGGAGAACTTGTAAGGGTGTCCACCTCTGGGGCTGTAAGCAGGGTTGCGGATCTTTCTGCCACACAAGGGCACAGTGTTCCCACTGCATTGGATTATCGTGGTAATTTTTATATTGGAAATTTAGGGTTGTTCACACCGACAGCACCCGGTCAGGAAAAAATAATCAAAGTGTCACCCGATGGAAGCGTGCAGGATGTAGCTACCGGACTTTCTGCCATTGTTGGGCTGGTAATCGATCAACGTTCCTGGATGTATGTTTTAGAGTTGGGTGATGTTCCGTTCCCCTTTGCACCCGGATTAGGGAAAATTATTGCTATTAGTCCTAGCGGTGAACAGACTGTGTTGGTAGCCGCTTCTACAGGTTTTACAGACTTGACGCATCCCACCGCAATGACCATGGGCCCGGACGGTAACCTATACGTTTCCAATAAAGGCTTTGGCGGTGCGCCGGGAAGTGGACAGGTATTAAAAGTAACGTTGCATTAGCGAAGACAAAACGAGACGGTAGTCTCGTTTTTTATTTATGTTGATTTGTCCTCCAACCTTTCCAGCCCGATAATCTATATACGTTGAAGTGGCGTGCTTTCATCCCACGTCGGTTGACCTGGATCGTTTTCACCAGCTGAATGTTATTATAGTATGTGGAGTAGTGTTTAGGGGCGTCATAAAATTCATCGGAGGGGACGATCGAAAAAGCGGTGCTCATATCAACTGAGTGCTTTCGAAATTCATTCGTCCATCCATACTGATGTATCTCGTGCATGGCATTCAACCCTATCATAGTTGTTCCTGCGGGTCTCGCAAAATAATATTCCACATGTGCTCCCCACCATGTGTTGCAAACAAGCGGAGATTTGGCGGGTACTGAATCATTTACCACTGCTTTTCTGAAGTAGTTTCTGAACTCTTTACCTGCGCTGCGCCAGCCATATCGATCGAGGCTAACATCTCCGTGTCCGTAATTCTGTTCTTTGGTACTGCCCCAGGTGCCCGGATAAAAGCTGATGATCAAGGGCATTGCAATAACAAAAACCAGAAAACCCGCGACACTCCAATGCAACCACCCCGGAAAATTCCTCTTGTGTGTATCCGCTAAATATATTGCCGCGACAGGAATTAACGACACATATCCGGGTCCGCTCCAGTGCGGAAATATTGGTCTAAAGAGAGAGACAAATAGAAGAATGATCACCAGCGGCAAACCTGTCCAAAGAAAAAAGGAGCTTCCGGAAAATGCAAGCTTCTTTTGTTTTAAAGCAAAAAGTGAGATGAAAATCAAAACGACATTGAATGGATTGTTGAAAAAAAATTGTCCGAGTAATTCGGGTAAGAAATTTTTGAAATTAACGGCCCAGCCGATAATGTTTACTCTCTCGCTGTGAAACCGGTAGGTGACAAAATCGTTTGCCGCATTCCAGATGAGAATAGGACTTGCAACTATCGCAGTTATCAAAAGCGACACGTAGATGTGAGGGGTGTTTAACCATTCTCTCTTTTTTTGGCTGCAATATGCAATCAATCCAATCCACAGGAACATTCCGTGCACTTTGCTCATGATGCAAAGTCCTGTTGCAATTCCAAACCACACCCAGTATCCCCAACTTCGATTGTTTTTCAAAACCCCGACGAACATCCACATAGCGAGTGTCCAAAAGATCATTTGCGGTGCATCCGGCATAATGAAAATTCCTGCAACGATGCTCGCATAAAAAGAAGTATTGTACAAAATCGCAGCGAACCACCCGGCTTTTTCCGAATGGAGCAGTGCAACCGCTTTAAACATAAACCATGTAGACAATGCACAACCGACAACGCTTCCGAGCCGCACAAAAACTTCGTAATCGTCCAGTAAAAGGTTTGCGGTAAAAATTTTTGCCCACACAGCTACGAGTGGCGGATGATCGAAATAATTTAATTGTAAATGCTGCGTGTAAAACCAGTAGTATGCTTCGTCGTTGCCCAATTCGAGAATAAAAGCCAGCGAAAGATGGAGAATAAAAAATGAAGCAATCAGCAAAGTGGTCTTTTTTGTATAGCCAAGCTTTATCTGCGCTTCTGTATAAATCATTTCTCATTTATACAAGAACTCA
>JAEZJD010000182.1 GCA_023436425.1 Bacteroidota bacterium
GCCTATTTCGCCTTTATTTTTGTCGGCTCTCCTGCGGAAAAAATTCTGCGTTCACAAAATGAAGAGTTGCGTTACCGTCTTCAGGTGCTCGACAAACGTGCACAAGGGCTGGAACAACAAATGGCTGCATTGGAAAAAAGAGACAACGAGGTGTATCGCAGCATATTTGAAGCACAGCCCATTCCCGACAGCATTCGTGCCACCCAAATGG
Organism: Bacteroidota bacterium; assembly: GCA_023436425.1. Taxonomy (GTDB): domain Bacteria; phylum Bacteroidota; class Bacteroidia; order Chitinophagales; family Chitinophagaceae; genus Flavisolibacter. The sequence continues at coordinate 212 of JAEZJD010000182.1, forward strand.
AACAACAGCTGGAAATTGCAAAGGTGGAAAGCTTACCTGAAGGTTCTGTTATTCATTCCATTGACACCACGTTGCGCAAGGTTCAGGCGCGGATGGAATTTCAAAAAGCATCTTACAATGAAATCGTTAATCTAATAAAGAACAAGGAAAAGCTGCTGGCTGCCACTCCTGCGATACAGCCGGTGAGCAATAAAGATCTGAATCGTATCGCTTCAGGGTTCGGATACAGAATTGACCCGGTCTATAAAACTGTGAAGTTCCATGCAGGGCTGGATTTTACGGCACCGCAGGGAACGCCAATCTATGCTACCGCAGATGGTGTGGTGAAAGAAGCAGGTGTAGATAATGGTGGCTATGGCAGGGCTGTTGTCATCAACCATGGCTATGGATATGAAACCCTGTATGGACACATGTACCGCATTAAAACCCGGAAGGGTGCACGAGTGAAGCGGGGAGAAATCATCGGATATGTGGGCAGCACGGGTAAATCGACCGGGCCGCATTGCCATTATGAGGTGCACAAAAACGGACGCAAGCTCGATCCCGTTTACTTTTTCTACAACGACATCGATCCAAAACAGTTTGATCAATTGCTTAAGCGGGCCAATGCTTCAAATCAGAGTTTAGACTAAACGGTTGAGGCTATTTGCTCAAATACATACTTCTGTCTTTGTATAATTGCCTGAAGTAAGGATCACGCAAATCTTTTATAAATCTTATTGCTTCGCCGGTAGATTTCATTTCGGGTCCGAACTCTTTGCTCACGTTTGGAAACTTGTTGAAAGAGAACACGGGTTCTTTAATAGCAAACCCCTTGAGCTTTTTGTCGAAGGTGAAGTCAGACAGTTTGTTTTCTCCCAACATCACTTTCGTTGCAACATTCAGGTAGGGAATACCATAAGCTTTGGCTATAAAAGGCGTGGTTCGTGATGCCCTTGGGTTGGCTTCTATTACATACACTTTCCCATCCTTGATGGCAAATTGAATGTTGATCAAACCTTTTATGTTCAAAGCTCTCGCGATTTTTTCCGCATACTGCTCCATTGTGGTAACGACAAGCGGAGTGAGATTAAATGCAGGTAATACCGCGTTGCTATCGCCGCTATGGATGCCGGCAGGTTCTATGTGTTCCATGACACCCATCACATGAAATTCATCGCCGTCGAAAATGGCGTCTATCTCTGCTTCCTGGCAGCGATCAAGAAAATGATCAATGAGAATTTTATTATCGGGAATATGTTTCAGCAAACTGATTACAGCCTTTTCAAGGTCCTCATCATTAATCACGATGCGCATTCTTTGACCTCCCAAAACATAGCTTGGTCTCACCAAAACAGGATAGCCGACCTTGTGCGCAACTTCCACCGCATCATCCACATTAAATGCAGTGCCGTATTCCGGATAAGGAATCTCAAGCTCCTTCAAGAGATCGCTAAAACGGCCGCGATCTTCTGCAATGTCCATGTCATCAAAAGAAGTTCCGATGATTTTGATGCCTTTTTCGTGTAGGCGTTTGGAGAGCTTTAGTGCGGTTTGTCCTCCCAACTGTACGATAACCCCTTCCGGTTTTTCGTGTTCTATAATTTCCCAAAGATGCTCCCAAAATACAGGTTCGAAATATAGTTTGTCCGCAATGTCAAAATCCGTGGAAACTGTTTCAGGATTGCAGTTGACCATAATGGCTTCGTAGCCGCATTCCTTCACCGCAAGCAATCCATGTACGCAGCAATAGTCGAATTCAATTCCTTGTCCTATTCGATTGGGGCCACTGCCCAGAACAATTATTTTTTTCTTTTCAGTGACCTTGCTCTCGTTCGTGTGTCCTTCTTCAAAAGTTGAATAGAAGTAAGGCGTTTTTGCTTCGAACTCCGCGCTGCAGGTGTCAACCATCTTGTACACTCTTCTTATTCCTGCTGCCTTTCTTTTTTCATAAACATCATCTTCGCTGCCGTCCTGGATTATTCTTGCAATCTGCTCGTCGCTGAAGCCGTTGATTTTTGCTTTCTTCAACAGATCGACTGGCAGTTCTTCAAGCCAATAATTGCCAAGCTCTTTTTCAATATTGCAGATCTTCTGAATCTCGTAGATAAACCAGCGATCAATGCCGGTTGCTTTGGAAATGGTGTTCACGCTTATGCCAAGCATCAAAGCATCTTTGATGCGGAAGATTCGATCCCACTTTGGTGTTTTGATGTACTCCAACAGTTCTTCAGCCTTCATGGCGCTTCTTCCATAGTACCCCAGACCTACGGCATTGTTCTCCAAACTCTGACAGGCTTTTTGAATGGCTTCGGTGAAGCTTCTGCCGATCGACATCACTTCACCAACGCTTTTCATTTGCAAGCCAAGCGTGTCGTTTGCTCCTTTGAATTTGTCAAAGTTCCACCGGGGAATCTTTACAATCACGTAGTCCAGTGCAGGTTCGAAATATGCGGACGTTGTTTGAACGATCGGGTTTTTCAATTCATCTAAAGTGTAGCCGATCGCAAGCTTGGCGGCAATTTTTGCGATGGGATATCCTGTTGCTTTTGACGCCAATGCCGATGAACGACTTACCCGCGGATTGATCTCAATAGCAATGATTTCTTCCGTCTCCGGATTCAATGCAAACTGCACGTTACAACCTCCGGCGAAATTGCCTAAGTCACGCATCATGCGGATTGCTGTGTCGCGCATTAATTGAAACGCTGTATCGCTCAATGTCATTGCGGGTGCCACAGTTATGCTGTCGCCGGTGTGCACACCCATCGGGTCGAAATTCTCAACCGTGCAGATGATGCAGACATTATCTGCGCCATCTCGAAGCAGTTCCAACTCAAACTCCTTCCAGCCAAGCACCGCTTTTTCCACCAATACTTCGTGAATAGGAGAAGCCTGCAGTCCACGTTCTAGTGCTTCATCCAAGTCATCCGCGTCGTGCACAAATCCGCCGCCCGTACCGCCAAGTGTAAAAGATGGGCGAATGACCAGTGGAAAGCCAATCTCCTGCGCAAATTCTTTGCCTTCCAAGAAAGAATTTGCAGTTTTTGCCGATGCCACCTGAATGCCTAATTCAATCATCCACCGAAGAAATTTTTCCGGGTCTTCAGCCTTGTCATTCGCTTTAATGTCTACACCAATCAGTCGAACATTGTATCTGTCCCAAACGCCAAGGTCTTCTGCCTCTTTTGCAAGATTTAAGGCCGTTTGTCCACCCATTGTGGGCAACACCGCGTCTATTTTATTCTCCTCCAAAATCTGCTCGATGCTTTCAACGGTGAGCGGAAGCAAATAGACTTTGTCGGCCATCATGGGGTCGGTCATGATGGTGGCGGGATTGCTGTTTATTAAAATCACTTCAATGCCTTCTTCACGCAGGCTCCTTGCAGCTTGCGTTCCTGAATAGTCAAATTCGCACGCCTGACCGATGATGATAGGACCTGAGCCGATGATGAGGACTGATTTTATGGAAGTGTCTTTGGGCATGTTTGTAATTGAGAATTGAAAAATGCAAAATGAAATATGAACAATGTATGCGATTACAACGATCTCGTTTTCTCTTAAATTTTTACACCTTGCTTTTTTTAGACATAAAAAAACCGGGCGTTTTGCCCGGGTTGCAAAGTAACGGAATTTCATACTTGCCTAATTGGCTTTGTCAACTTTTTATGAATAGGAATGCTCGTTAAAAACATCTGCGTCTGCTGAAGCTTTCTTTCCACCAAACATATCCGTAAGTCCACCCAAGTTGTCTGAAACCAGTCGTTTACCTTTTTCTACTAAATCGGTTCTTTCGGCTGCAGTCATCTTGGACAGTTTATACAATCCGTAGGCAGCAGCGCCTGCGAGTAGTAGAGAACCGATGCTTGTTTTACTTCTCATATTTTTCAATTTATAATTAAGAAATTGTGGTTGTGCCGGCATTAGTTTCACCCGCTGCCGACGATGCTGCAGGATGCGAACCCATATTGTCGGTTGCCGATTGAGAGGCAGCCTTTCCGCCAAAGAGGTTTCCGAAAAATTCTTCCATTTTCGGCATGTACTCTTTCAGAGCGTCACCACCTTTGGTTTTTAGCTCATTAAAGTATTCTGCAGCCTTGTCCTCCGCAGCAAGAGCCTGATCTTTTACTTTATTGGCTTTATCTTTCAGATCGTTAGCCAACTTTTCCTTTTCTTCGTCAGTCATCTTCATGTACTTATATGCGCCAAATGCTGCGGCAGCGCCCAGAAGAAAAGTAGCAATGTGTTTATTATTTACACTCATAGCTTTTTTTAAGAACTGATACCAATTTTGTGCCTGCGATTGCAGAGCTGGTATTTTATCAAATTTTAACCAATGAAAACAATTGTTGCGATATTCTCTAGTCTCTTTTTATCTGTAGTACAACTACATGCGCAGAATTATCCGCAAGGGTACTTCCGACATCCTTTAAACATTCCGATGGAACTTGTGGCAAACTTTGGGGAGATACGTACCAACCACTGGCATATGGGATTAGATATTCGTACGCAGCAAAAAGTAAACCTGCCTGTGTATGCTGCAGCGGAAGGATTTGTATCCCGAATAGTTGTGGAGCCGGGGGGCTTCGGCCAGGCAATCTATATTGATCATCCGAACGGGTTCACAACCTTGTATGCACATCTCAATACATTTTTTCCGGCGCTTGCAGAATATATTAAGCAGGAGCAATATGCCAGAGAATCGTGGAAGGTTGATTTGAGATTTCAGGCACACCAGTTCCCGGTAGCAAAGGGAATGTTCATTGCGCTGAGCGGCAACACAGGCGGCTCAGCCGGTCCCCACGTTCATTTTGAAATTCGCGATACGAAAACGGAAAAGGTTTTGAACCCGCTTTTGTTTCGGATGCCTATTGCTGATGCGGTGCCTCCCACAATTTCACGGCTTGCGATGTATGATCGAAATCTTTCCACTTACATGCAACCGCCACAATTGTTGAATATCCAGAATACCAACGGAAAGTTGATCCGCGTTGGCTCCGACAAGGTGAGCTTTGCTGTGGGTGCTGTTGACAGATTTACCGGTTCAGCAAATCCGAATGGCATTTATAGTGCCCGTGTTTCGATAGACGGAAAACCAATTTCAGAGTTTGTGCTGGACAATATCGACTACAATGAAAGCCGCTACATCAATGCTCAAATTGATTATTCGTTTGCCGCAAGAGGAGGTGCTATGTTGCAACACATTTCGCCTTTGCCCGGAGCAAAAGAGGTAGGATATAATACGTTCGACGGCGACGGGATCATACATTTGGACGATTTCGCCGCACACAACATTTCAATAGAAGTAAAAGATGCCAATGGCAACACTTCTAAAGTAGCTTTTAAGGTGCAACGCGACACCTCTCTTCCGCCGGCGACGGAGCCGATTGTTGAAACTTTTTTACCAAACCATGTAAACGTGTTCGACCGTTCAGAATTTCAACTATTCACTACTGAAAAGACAATGTATGATGCGGTGCCTGTACGATTTAGCACTGCTCCGGGTGCGGCCCATGCAGTATCACCTCAATATAATTTCTTGGACGCCAGTATTCCCGCCCATGACAGTGTTACGGTGAAAATAAAATTACAGAATGGCTTATCTGCTCTTCAAAAGGAAAGGCTTGTGATAAAAAACACGAGCGGAAACAAAACGTTTGTCCAGAAGGGAAGAATATCAAACGGCTGGGCAACGGCAAAGTTCCGGCAGTTCGGGAGCTATCAATTGTTCCTGGACGATCAACCGCCATTGATTAACGCTGTTTCACCTAACCTTAGCAAAGCCGCGTCAATAGCCATCACGCCGAGGGACAATTTTGAAAACATCAAAAGCTTCCGGGCAGAACTTGATGGAAAGTGGTTGATGTTCACTAATGACAAAGGGAAAACTTGGCGATACAAATTCGATGAGCATTTCCCTCGTGGCGTGCACGAACTGAAAGTGGTTGTGGAAGATGAGGCCGGGAATGTAGCCGAACGGGTGTTCAGCGTGAAAAGGTGATTACTTACCAAACAAATTGTCGACTGCTCCGGAGAGCATTGGAAATTTTTCGATAACGTATGCTCTTATCGTTTCCATCACTTTGTTCGCCTGCTCGTCGGAAAGGTTAGCGTGGCTTTTGAGTCTCTCCACTAATTCCGTTACGTGGCTTTTTGCGTCGTCGTCGTTAAATCCAAACATGTTGAGGGAATTAAAAAATGTAAGCTTCTGATGTACGTTGAACTTCTTTTGGCGGTAAAACTATGATTAAGCTACTTTCAACAAACTAAGTTTGCTCTTGTCGAACTTGCGGGTAGCGTATTCCATGTCCAGGTTGAAGTACTTGTCCTTAGAAGAAGGCAATTCAAACATCGCATCTGTAAGTATTCCTTCGCAGATGCTCCGCAAACCTCTGGCACCCAACTTATACTCAACCGCTTTTTCCACCATAAAATCGAGCACCTCCTCATCAATAGTCAGCGTGATGCCTTCCAATTCGAACAACCTTTGATATTGTTTAATCAAGGCATTTTTTGGCTCTGTTAAAATAGCCCGGAGCGTTTGTGCATCTAATGGATCCAAATGTGTGACTACGGGCAAACGACCCAGTAGCTCTGGTATCAAACCAAAAGCTCTCAGATCCTGAGCATTTACATAGCGCAGCAAGTTTTTCTTCATATTTTCCTGCAGCTGCTTATCTACATTAAAACCAATAGTATTTGTTTGCACACGGCGGGCAATGATTTTATCAATGCCGTCGAAAGCGCCACCGCACACAAACAAAATATTCTGCGTATTGATTTTTATGAGCTTTTGCTCCGGATGTTTGCGACCACCTTGCGGCGGCACCAGCACATCTGTTCCCTCCAAAAGTTTCAACATGCCCTGCTGCACGCCTTCGCCGCTCACATCGCGAGTGATGGAAGGATTGTCGCTCTTTCTCGCAATTTTGTCTATTTCATCAATATACACAATGCCTCTTTCTGCTGCAGCAACATCATAGTTACATACTTGCAGCAGTCGCGTCAGAATGCTTTCTACGTCTTCGCCGACATATCCTGCTTCAGTGAAAACAGTAGCATCCACAATAGTAAAAGGCACATTCAATAGCCTTGCAATGGTTTTTGCCAGCAACGTTTTACCGGTGCCTGTTTCACCCACCATCACAATGTTGCTTTTCTCAATGTCTATATCATCCTTGGCTATTTCTGAAGTTTTGTATTGCAGGCGTTTGTAATGATTGTACACAGCAACCGCCATCACCTTTTTTGCTTCATCCTGGCCGATGACATACTCATCCAAAAATTTTTTTATTTCAATAGGCTTCTTAACAGTGAGTTTGAAAGTAGAAGTAGCAGCTGCTTTATCGTCGCGAACGAGCAGCTCCTGGTCGATAATTTCGCGGGCATGCTCCACGCAATTTTCGCAAATGTGGCCTTCTTGTCCGGCAATGAGAATTTTCACCTCATCACGGCTGCGACCACAAAAAGAACAGTGTAGAATGTTTTTAGCCATTGTAGTACCCGCGGTTTTGCTTCAATCGGCAAAGTTACAGAAATCGGCTGCCTCCCGCAATCAATACGGTAAATTAAGAAAGAATTAGTCTCAAAGGTGACATTTCAACGATGACCGGCGGGAAAAACTAGAATGGATAGCCAATTGCCAGGTTATAAATCACGTTTTCTCTTCGCCATTGCGTATCTGTAAAGTTCAGCTGGTTTAAAACCCACCTGTTACCGGG
>JAEZJD010000254.1 GCA_023436425.1 Bacteroidota bacterium
CTATTGCTCCGGGAAAGCGGATGCTCAGCTCCATGTCCCCTACCATTGTTTTGCAAAACGGCAAACCTTTCCTTGTTGTTGGCACACCTGGCGGTACCACGATTCCAACATCGGTTTTTCAAACTATTGTTGATATTATCGACTTCAACATGAGCACAGAAGATGCGGTTTACAAACCGAAATTTCATCATCAATGGTTGCCCGATGGTGTTATGATTGAAGCAAAGTTCCCCGCGGAAGTACGATCCGCCTTGGAAAAAATGGGATACAAGTTTGTTGTACGCAATGGCATCGGCAGAACGGAAGTAATCAAAGTGTTGCCCGACGGCAGATTTGAAGCTGTGGCAGACATTAGAGGCGACGACGCCGCAGAAGGCTGGTAGCAGTTGCGCAACTAAGCATTGAAATTAAGACGCGAAAGTGCCGACATATAAGGGCAGAAGCCTTCGCACTTACGAATGAATCAAACGTCGTGTTCATCGAAAGAAATTTCGATCGCCTGCCTGTTTGCCTTCACTTTTCTGTATGCAACGCCGGAAGTTTCCAGCATCCGCTTACTAGCTATTGACACTTCCGTTCCATCGTATTTGTCACTCAAAAAGATTACTTCTTTAATGCCTGATTGTATAATCGCTTTGCTGCATTCATTGCACGGGAACAATGCAGTGTAAATTCTGCAACCGGTGAGATCCATTCCAATGTTATTCAGAATGGCGTTCAGTTCAGCGTGACACACATATGGATATTTTGTGTTCAGAAAATCGCCTGTTTTCTCCCACGGAAAGCTATCGTCATCGCAGCCTAACGGCAGCCCATTGTAGCCGGCACCAACAATTTTGTTTTGACTGTTTACTATGCATGCGCCTACCTGCGTATTCGGGTCTTTGCTCCGGCGTCCACTCAGCAGAGCCACTCCCATAAAATATTCATCCCATGTTATATAATCTGATCTTTTCGCCATACCATTTGATGAGGTGTTGAAGATAACATCAACTTTGTAGAAGAATAGTGACTATGAAAAGATTTCTTCTGCTTGCATTGTGCAGTATTGCCACTTTGGTCGTTTTGCCGCAAAACTTTGTTCAACCCATTGGAACGTACTCCCCTGCTCCTGAGAACATTGCAGAACGCAATAAGTTTCAGGATATGAAGTTCGGATTGTTCATTCACTGGGGCATCTACAGTGTATTGGGTGACGGTGAATGGGTGATGCGTATCAAAAATATTCCATACGAGAATTACAAGAGACTCGCTGATTTTTTCAACCCGCAGCAGTTCGACGCAAAGGAATGGGTGCAGTTGGCAAAGCGTGCCGGAATGAAGTACATCACTATAATTGCTCGTCATCATGATGGATTCAGCATGTTTAAAACTGCTGCTTCGCAATACAACATCGTAGATGCTACTCCTTTTGCAAGAGACCCGCTAATGGAATTAGCGCATGAATGTGCAAGAGAAGGAATTGATCTGCACTTTTATTACTCACTTCTTGACTGGGGACGAAAAGATTACGGCTTTGGTAACCGCATTGTAAATGGAATGCCAGCGAACACAGACTGGAACAGCTACATCACATTTATGAAAAAGCAGCTAACGGAGTTGATTACCCGATATCCAAACGTTACTGCTATCTGGTTTGACGGCCATTGGGAAAGACCTGAGGTAAACTGGCACTACGATGAATTATATGCTCTCATCCATAAGCTAAACCCAAAAGTTTTGGTCGGCAATAATCATCACCTGCAGCCATTTAGCGGAGAGGATTTCCAGATGTTTGAAAAAGATCTTCCCGGCGAAAATGCCTCCGGCTTTAGCGGGCACGCACAAGTAAGCAATCTGCCGCTCGAAACTTGCGAAACGATGAACAACAGTTGGGGATTCAACATCAACGATAACAATTTCAAAAGTGTAAAGCAGATCATTCACTATCTGGTTAACGCCGCTGGTCGAAACGCAAACTTTTTGCTGAATGTTGGACCCATGCCCAACGGTAAAATTCAACAGGAGTTTAGCGATACATTGACTAAGGTTGGAATGTGGATGAAAAATTTCGGTGCTAGTATTTACGGAACCCGTGCCGGTGTCGTGCCGCCGCAACAATGGGGCGTCGTCACCTCGAAAAACAACATAATGTATGCGCACATACTCAAAAGCCCGGATCGGGGCTTTGTTTTCATTCCAGGCGTAAAACAAAAAGTTTCTAAAGCTACCTTGTTCGCCACTGGCAAGCGGCTGCAGATAAAGCAGCAGCCCGAAGGAGTGTTCGTTTATTTATCATCAACCGACATCGATGAGGTGGACACTATCATTCAGCTTCAATAATGAACGGCTAGTTTCTTCATCCTTCATCACTATTAAGATTGTATTAGCAACTACAGGAAAATAAATTCTGTTGTCATCGTTAATAGTGAACACCTGAAAAACCTAATCCGATGAAGAATCTTTCTTTTTTTGTTGTGCTCACAGCATTTGCACTGATTTCATTTTCTTTTAAGGACAAAACGCCGGCTACAAAAAAGTCCAAAGCAAGTAAAGCGTTGGCTTTTCCTGTGGCGGGTAAGAAAAGCAAAATTGGAGGCTTTTGGGGCGACTACAGAAACGGTGGCAGAAGCCATAAAGGCATTGACATTTTCGCCAAAAAAGGAACGCCAGTTGTAGCCATTAGTGATGGAGTGGTTGTAGATAGAGGGCAGGGTGGCCGTGGTGGGAAAGTATTATGGCTGCAATCAACCGATCACCCGTGGCGGGCTTATTATGCGCATTTGGACAAACAACTGGTTAAAGATGGACAGTACGTTCGCAAAGGACAAGTAATTGGCACTGTTGGGAAAACCGGTAATGCCGCAACAACGCCATCTCATCTGCATTTCGGGATTTACAAAAGCGGCATGCGCCCAGTCAATCCACTACCATATGTAAAAAAAGCGACTAAAGTTGCTGCTCCAAAGTATACCAAATCAAAAAAGTCAACTCCGAAAAAAAGCGTGCGTTGAAAATAACCTACGCTAATCTTTCACGATAAGAAAATTGTAACGACGCTTAACTTTCTGCGGTTGTCCTGCACTGTTCAGGCTACCGCTTAATTGCGGCGGAGTATCGGAAATTCTCTGCTTCACATTTGCAAGTAGAAAATCGTTGTCAGGACTCATGGTAACATTATTGATCGTCGTTACACCGTCAACACCGATCTCGTATTCGACAGTCACATAATACGTCTCCTTTTTCACCTTTCGCTGCGCAATCACGTCCTTCAGGTCAGCTACCAGCGCATCGCTGAATTCTTTCCAGATTTTATTGTTGCTTTTTACAGGAGTAGCGGTCGGTGCATTGGATTCGACTGTGGAAGTTGTCACCACCTGATTATTGATGGTGTTGGAATTGTTGTTTGCGTTTTCAGTTGTCGCGTTGGTTGTCGCGGTAGTATTCGCAGCAGCTGCGGGTGCTGACGGATTTGTTGCAGCGATGTTTGTAGTTTCAGTAGATGTCTTTGCACTAAGCATTGCCTGCTGCGTTTCAGATCTTTTATCCGCTGTGTCAATTTTAGCTTTTAGGTCGTCAGTTTTTCTGATGACACCCGTCGAATCCTTTTTCAGTTTACCCCCATACAGCAAATCTTTTAATGACTGACCTTGTGCAGTGGCGGCAGATATAATCAGCAAAAACAGGATGGCTTTTTTCATAAGTGTGTTTTTCTCAGCGAAAGATAAAGAACAATGCTGTTAGAAACTTCATAACAAATGGATGAGCGCAAAGAGAATTAATGACCGCAGGTGATCACCATCGATTTATCCATAAGAAAATATCGAAATTGCTTCAGAAAGCTGACAAGAAGGGAGTGATCCGGATTGGATTCGAACCAATGACCTACTGCTTAGAAGGCAGTTGC
>JAEZJD010000270.1 GCA_023436425.1 Bacteroidota bacterium
GTCACAAGCAGCAGGTAGAAATTTTAAAACAGCAAAATAAAATTACCGATGACCGTATCGCCTATCTGAAAGAGATGGAGCGTAAGATGAAGCAAATTTTGATTGATTGGAAAAAAACGGAGGACAAATCAAAGCCGATGAAAGAAATGTTTGCGCTCCTGTTTAAGAAAAATGATCAGAAAATCGTCAGCAAGAAACAAAAGCAGATTGATTCGAAATACGAGGAACTAAAAGGAGATATCAAAGTGGGTAATAAGGTGAAAATGAAGCGAAATATGCAAGTAGGAGAAGTGTTGGAGCTTCGCGGAAAAAAAGCTGTTGTAAAAATAGGTATGCTGCCGATGCAAATAAATCTCGACGATCTTGTATTAATTAAAGAACGGGAAGCCTCCTCTTAAACATTTGCATACAGATATTCTTTCAGATTGCTGATCGTTTCTTCCTGCGACAGTATAGTTTCTCTCACCACATCATACATCGAGATAATTCCGATTACTGTATTGTCTTCCATTACAGGTAGGTATCGCACGTTTTCCAGGCTCATGATCTGCATACATTTTTCAATAGTGTCGTTGCGGCTCACGGTAGGGCAAGCTGTTGACATAATATCCGAAACCATTGTATCTGTCGAAGATTTTCCTTTCAGTACTACTTTTCTCGAGTAGTCTCTTTCTGTAACTATGCCGAGAAGTTTTTCTCCGTCCATAATAAGCACTGAGCCGATATTAGCTTCAGCCATTATTTTCAACGAATCAATGACGGTGGTAGTGGGAGGAACAGAAATCGGCGTCTTAACTTTTCTTGAAAGAACATCAGAAACCTTTTTCATAAGCAAAATGTTAGAGCTGTAATTTACAACATAAGCTGCAATGATGTTGTGCCATATTTATTTTGCTCGTATAAGGTGCGAACATATTTTTGCGCCGGAGAGATGGCTGAGCGGTTTAAAGCGGCGGTCTTGAAAACCGTTGAGGTGAAAGCCTCCGGGGGTTCGAATCCCTCTCTCTCCGCCAGATAGCATATCAAACAAAAATAAAATCCCTGCAAACTCAATGTTTACAGGGATTTTTGTTTTAAGCGTTCCTCCAGAAGGCGGTTTCGGCCATGGTGCGATTATGAGCTACAGCATCGGGCTGTTAAATCCAAATGAAGTAAAAGGCGTCATTGCATTTAGCAGCAGATTGCTGGAACCGATCAAACCGAAGGTTTAAAAAGATAACTACCTTCAAGACTGAAAGTATTTGTTGCCCCCGGAATACTGGACAATGCCTTACCTGTAGATTGCTTAAGAGGAGCAAAAGCCTACATCGAAAACCTCGCCGTTCAACTATCCTATTAAGAATATCCATAGGTCACCAATCAGTAAAGAAGTATTGCAGGATTTGAATAACTGGTTCGAATGACTACCGGTGAGTACCGAAGATTTTTCGTCACTAACAAATACTTAAAACATGAAACGATTAGAAAACAAAGTCACCATCATCACAGGTGCTGCAATGGGCATGGGTTTGGAAACTGCCAAACTTTTTGCCGAAGAAGGAGCAAAAGTAATCGTCGCCGATTTCAATGAAGAAGGCGGCAATACAGCTGTTAAACAAATTGTTGAAAGTGGTGGCACTGCTGCATTTTGCAAAGTTGACATCTCCAACGCTTCGCAGGTAGAAGCCATGGTAAAATTCGCAGTAAACACTTATGGTCGTCTTGATTGTGCGGTAAACAATGCGGCGCTGAAACCGGACAACAATAAGTTTGAAGATCTTGATGAGGACTACTGGGACCGTCTCCAGGCTGTTGATCTGAAAGGAACTGCGTTGTGCATGAAATATGAAATAAGGCAATTTCTTGCACAGGGCGGTGGGGGTGCAATTGTAAATATTTCTTCAATAAATGCATTTAAGCCAACTACGGGCAATCCTGCTTACCAGGCTTTCAAACACGGCGTTGTTGGTTTAACCAAGGCAGCAGCCTTTGAATACGGAACTAAAGGGATCCGCATCAACTCTGTGGCACCCGGGGCTATTCGTACACCCATGTTGACGGCAGCATTGAAAGGTCTGAACATTGAAGAAAAAGACATCATTCCAACAATGAGTTTGATAGGCCGCCTGGGTGAACCACGAGAAGTCGCTTATGGCTCACTGTTTCTCTGTTCCGATGAAGCCAGCTATGTTCATGGAACTACGCTGCATGTAGGTGGGGGATTTGAATTACTGTAAACTTTTTTGAATAACCATTAATTATTTCAACCATGATGCTCGACTGGAACGCATATCAAAGCAAATTGCTTCCAACAACGCGGAGATAGGCAGATCCAACCACGAGATATTGAAAGGATACCGCGGACTTAGCAACGCAGGAAATGCAACAAACTTGGTTGGTCCTATAGTAAGGGAGCTAATTGCACTAGCAGTAGCCGTTACCCGGCAATGTGATGGTTGTATTGTAACACACACGGACGCTGCCATTAAAGAGGGTGCCACTAAAGAAGAAATAATTGAAGCATTGAGTGTAGCCGTAGCAGTAAATGCCGGAGCCGCTTTGATTTTTTCATCAAGGGTGATAGATGCCTTTAATTGCCAACTAGAGACAGGTTTGCACCTATCCGGCGGCCCCACAATCGGTGGGTTTTTAAAGGAAATTATAACGTGCTTACCAGGTCGACATCTTCTTCCTGAACACCTTCTTTGCTGGCCTGCTGCAAAATCATTTTCCGGCCAAAAGTTAAAAACGAAAAGGCTAGCACTGCACAAGAGGCCATTGCACCGGCCATAGGTAAAAGTGTGTCATTTTGAAAAACACTAACAAGGGCAGAAACTCCCGCACCAAGACCCATTTGTATTGCACCCATCAGCGCCGATGCACTGCCCGCGACGTGACCGAAAGACGCTAACGAGAGTGCAGATGCATTCGGGAAGATGAAACCCTGGCATCCGAGAAACAGAAAGATAAAAACGATGACTACATACAGCGTGCTCCATTGTAAAACCACAAATGAAACCAACATTATCCCGACGATACTTTGACAAAGCGACGCCGCCTTCAATATCTGAGAGCTGCTGAACTTTCGAAGGGCTAAATTGTTGATTTGGCTGGCGCTGATAATGCCGACGGCAACAAGTGCAAAGATCCATCCATACTGTTTTTCACTTACCCGAAACAGCTCCATAAAAGCGTGCGGCGATCCGCTGATGTAAGCCGTAAGTCCGCCATATGCCACGGCACCCGTCAGCGTGTAAGTGTAAAACTGTGGATGCTTAATAATGGCAAAAAAGGTTTTAAAAATTGCTTGTGGCTTCAGTGAAAAATGAGGATCAGGTTTTTTGCTTTCCGGCAAAATAAAGTGAACACCCAACAAAATAACAACGCCCATCAACAACAAAATGAAAAACACATAACGCCAACTCAAGGCTGCGGTTACATAGCCGCCCGCTGTCGGTGCAATTATGGGCGACACGGCAACCACCAACATGAGCAGTGAAAATATTTTTGCATTTTCCTTCACTTCAAAAAGATCCCTCACAATAGCACGCGCTGCTACCATGCCAGCACACCCGCCTAGTGCTTGTAGTAATCTGAAGAGAATTAATGCCTCAACCGATGTAGCCATTGCACATGCAACAGATGAGGCGATATAAATAGACAAACCAAAGTATAAGGGTCTTTTTCTTCCGAACCGCTCAAGCAACGGTCCGTAGATCAGCTGACCCGCAGCAATGCCGACGAAAAAGCTAGACAATGAAAGCATGACTTCGGACACATTTGTATTGAGGGTTCTTGCAATGTCCGGGAACGCAGGCAAGTACATGTCAATAGAAAAAGGTCCAACAGCTGTGAGCAGTCCTAAGATGCAGATGAGGTAAAATTTTTTTCTGTTTCTACTTACCATAATTGCAACAAAGGTGCAGTGACTGCAAACAGCGTGCTCATTGTGATGGTTACGACTTTGCAGAAAATTGTAATCAACATTATTCTTAATTTGTGTATGCCCGTTAATTCTACCGGCTTGTGGAAAGCTGGTTGTGCCGTCGGTCGAACTTCTGCTAACGTTCAGGTGTTTGCATCATTTTCAACAGCCATTCAATGGTAAGACTGTTGCTATTTAATGGTTGAAACAACAATGTAATGGAACTATCACACATCACAACCTTTATTGAAAAACTGGATGCTGCGCTGGATGCAATGCTTCCCGAAATGGAAACGATTTATAAAGACATCCATAGCAATCCCGAACTTTCAATGCAGGAAAAGCGAACCGCACAAATTGCTGCTGACTATTTGAAAAAATTCAACTGGAAAGTAACAACAGGCATAGGAGGAACAGGCGTTGTGGGAGTTTTTGAGAACGGAGCAGGAGCAACGGTTATGCTGCGGGCAGATATGGACGCATTGCCGATTACTGAGGCAACTGGTTTGCCTTACGCCAGCACAGTACGCACCAAAGATGAGGATGGAAGAGAAGTAGGCGTTTCGCATACATGCGGTCACGACTTTCATGTCACATGGCTGATGGGAGCTGCGCGGTTACTTGCCGAGTACAAAAATGTGTGGAGTGGTACCGTGATGGCGGTATTTCAGCCTGGCGAAGAAGTCGGGCGTGGTGCAAAAGCAATGATGGATGACGGCATGATTGAGCGCTTTCCCAAACCGGATATAGTTTTAGGACAACACGTAATGGTAGGAATTGCAGGACACGTTGGGCATAGAAGCGGCGCTATACTTTCCGGTGGTGATAGCTTGCAAGTGAAATTGTTCGGACGTGGAGCACATGGTTCGCAGCCTCAAAACTCTATCGATCCGGTGATTATGGCAGCTGCCACCACCATGCGTTTGCAAAATATCGTATCGCGGGAAATCGATCCGGATAAAAGCGCCGTCGTAACTGTTGGTTCGCTGCAAGCAGGAACGAAGGAGAACGTTATTCCTGATGATGCAACTTTAAAGCTAAACATCCGCACGTTTGATGAAGATGTGAGAGAGAAAGTCATTTCGGCGGTGAAGCGAATTTGTTGCGCTGAATGCCATGCATCGAACGCACCGAAAGAGCCGGAATTTTCAACAATCAATTATTATCCGCTAACGCAGAATGATGCACAGGCAGCAGCTAAAGTTGCAGAGGCATTCAATGCCGTTTTTGGCGATCGGTCTTTCGAAACACCTCGTCGCTCGGCGAGTGAAGATTTCAGCGTTTTTGGAAGGGAGTGGAAGGTTCCATATGTATTTTGGTTTGTTGGCGGAACAGAAGAAAAGGTTTTTCTAGAAGCAAAAAAGAACAACGTAATTAATAAGCTACCAAGTAATCATTCGCCGATGTTTGCACCCGTTCTTCATCCGACTTTAAAAAGTGGATTCCAAACGATGATTGCGGCAGCCGCTGTATGGCTAAATGCACGGGACTTATGAACCATGCAAATACCATCTATACCTTCCTCGACCTTTTAGGAACGTTCGTATTCGCTCTCAGCGGAGCCGTGGCGGCAAGAGAAAAGGGTCTGGATCTATTTGGAATTTTCTCTGTTGCTTTTATTGTGGCCTGCGGCGGGGGAATTATTCGGGATCTCTGCATTGGCGCCATTCCACCTGCCGGATTGTCCAATTGGCTGTACCTGTTAATGGTTATCACCGCTACTGTGATCACCATTATTTTATACAAGCTGGTGAAGATTTTAAATCATCCCGTGTTGGTATTTGATGCGGTCGGGTTATCGGTATTTGCCGTAGCAGGTGCGCAAAAGGCGATTGCATTCGAACACCGTTATGGAATGGCAGTTCTCCTCGGAACAGTTACCGCTGTTGGTGGTGGCGTTATTAGGGATGTTTTGCTTAACCGCATCCCGGTAATTTTTACTAAAGAAGTGTATGCATCTGCAGCAATGGTGGGTGCCATCATTGTAGTGCTGGGTGACTATCTTGGTTATCCAAATGAAACAGTTTCTGTTGCAGCTATTGCTGTCTGCTTTGGTTTGCGGTTCCTGGGCTTACATTTTCATTTAAATCTCCCTTCTTTCAGAGATAAGGATGCTGAAGAAAAGAAAAGTAAAAACGGCTGATGTTTGTGATCTCGGAGGCAAAGGAGTTATAAAGTAATTGGTAATTCGTATGAAATGAGGTACGACTTGCATGTCACACACGAGAGACAAGTTTAGGAACACGGGTTCGAAGTAACAGCTGCTGTTGGCATCACTCATGTAGCTAATTGTATCAACTTTGCCTAATGAAGCTGGTGATAAAAAATATGGTATGTCCGAGATGCATTTCGTCGGTTGAGCAGATTTTGGAGAAGAACAATCTGCAAGCTAAATATGTGCGTCTTGGAGAAGTGGAACTTGTTAATGAACCTGGCGCAGCGAAGCTTGAGCAGTTTCAAGCTGACTTGAAAGAAAGTGGATTTGAATTATTAGACGATCAGAAGTCGCAGCTAATTGAAAAAGTAAAGAACCTGCTGATCCAAAAAGTGCAGACAGAAAGTATAGACGAGCATTTCAGTATCAGCAAATACATCGGCAACCATATTTACAAAGACTATTCATCCGTCAGCCGGTTGTTTTCCGAAGTAGAAGGGTTCACAATTGAACAGTTTTTCATTTTGCAGAAAATTGAAAAAACCAAAGAATTGCTCGCATATGGCGAGCAATCTCTCAGCCAGATAGCCTTTGAACTGGGCTACAGCAGCACGCAGCATTTATCCAGTCAATTCAAGAAAGTGACCGGAATGACGCCTTCACAGTTTAAGCAGCTTGGAGCTGCGCAGCGCAAGCCAATCGACGGTGTTAAAAAATAAGCTTTACAATTTCGCGGGTACAATTAACTACACATATTCTGCAAAACAATGTAACTGCAACTGTATTCGCTTAAGGACCTTTGCAAAAAGGTTGGGTTATGAAAAATGAGGAGCATACAATTGATCTTCCCCTCGCCGGCGTAGATAGCGAGCACTGTGCATTGATTGTTGATAATGGTTTGAGTAAAGTAGAGGGTATAAAAGCCCATAAAGTAGAACTCAACAACAACAGGGCTGTCATCACCACCGATGATGAGCTGGAAACTATTCCAAAGGCTGTCAAAGCAATCCGAGATTTGGGCTATGATGTGGACACCGTCAGGAAAACATTTCCTGTTCTTAATATGAGCTGCGCATCTTGTGCTGCCAGTTCTCAAAGCATTTTGGAAAGCACACCTGGTGTGGTAAACGTAGCCGTGAACTACGCAAATGGAACAGCACAAGTGGAATATGTCCCAACAATTACCGATGCTCACAAATTAAAAACAGCACTTCAAAGCATAGGTTACGATTTGATGATCGATGAGAGTGAAGAAGCGAAAGATGCATTGGAAGAAGTACACCGCCAAAAATTTGAAACTTTAAAGAAGCGGACCATCAGTTCTATTGCCCTTTCCATTCCCTTGCTATTGATAGGAATGGTTTTCATGCACATTCCTTATGCCAATTACATTATGTGGGCGCTGGCAACACCCGTTGTTTTAATCTTCGGTAAGCAGTTCTTTATTGGTGCGTGGAAGCAGGCAAGGCATCGTTCTGCGAACATGGACACTTTGGTTGCATTGAGTACAGGAGTAGCTTATCTGTTCAGTGTATTTAACACCATTTATCCGCAATACTGGGAAAGCAAGGGTTTAGAAGCACACGTCTATTTTGAGGCTGCAGCCGTAGTTATTGCTTTTATCCTGTTGGGTAAGATGCTGGAAGAAAAAGCCAGGGGAAACACTTCATCAGCTATAAAAAAGCTGATGGGCTTACAGCCTAAAACGGTTACCGTTGTGCATCATGACGGTCATCAAATGGAAATGCCAATTGCCTCTATAAAAGTCGGTGACACTTTGTTGGTAAAACCGGGCGAAAAGATTGCTGTTGACGGTACCGTCAACAGCGGAAGCTCTTTTGTTGACGAAAGCATGATCAGCGGCGAACCAATACCGGTTGAGAAAAAAGAAGGTGACAAAGTATTTGCGGGAACGATAAATCAAAAAGGCAGCTTTCAATTCAAAGCTGACAAAGTAGGGGGCGACACTGTATTAGCGCACATCATCAAAATGGTGCAGGAAGCGCAAGGCAGCAAAGCACCGGTGCAAAAGCTTGTCGATAAAATTGCAGCCATCTTTGTTCCTGTTGTGATTGTGATTGCTATTCTTAGCCTTATTACCTGGGTTGTATTGGGTAGCGACAATGGCTTTACACATGGCTTGCTCGCACT
>JAEZJD010000026.1 GCA_023436425.1 Bacteroidota bacterium
TGATTGGCGATGAGCAGGGCGTCGAATTGGGTCTGATTCGCACGCAAGAACTGCTTGCAGCTCGTCGCATCGATGGTGCGGAGCAATTCTTCAGCAGTGCGTACGACTTCGGTTATTCAAAAACACCCGCTGAAACGTTTGCCAAATGGAACAAAGAAAAAATTTTGTCGGACGTTGTTTGGGTGATCAGAAAATTTCAGCCCGACGTGATCATCACACGTTTTCCCACTACCGGTGAAGGAGGTCACGGTCATCACACTGCTTCTGCCATTCTTGCAAATGAAGCTTTTTCCGCAGCAGCAGACCCGAACCGGTTTCCGGAACAACTAAAATACGTGAAGCCGTGGCAAGCAAAACGCATTGTCTGGAACACTTTCAACTTTGGAAACAACAACACCACGAGCAACGACCAGTTCAAATTCGATGTGGGCGGATTTAATCCAATCTTGGGAAAAAGCTATGGAGAAATTGCTGCTGAAAGCCGTACCCAGCATAAAAGCCAGGGTTTCGGTGTGCCACGCAGCAGGGGCGAGGCTTTGGAATATTTCAGAACAACAGGCGGCACTGCGCCAACGAACGATTTGTTTGAAGACGTGGATGTAAGTTGGAGCAGAGTAAGTGGCGGTGAAAACATTGCGCAGCAAATAAAAAGCTTAATCAGCAGTTACGATTTTTCAGCTCCGCAAAATTCTGTTCCACAACTGGTGGAGCTATACAAAGCCCTGAAGAAAATGCCGCAGGGTTATTGGCGTGATGAAAAGATCAGCGAAGTGGAAAAACTGATGGAAGCTGTCAGCGGACTATTTTTAGAAGCTTTCACTACGGATCAATATGCTGTCAAGGGAGATTCGGTGAGAATAAATTTTTCGATGAACGACAGATCGGGAGCCGGGTTTAAATTGAATTCCATTCAGATCGATGGTTTCGATTCTTCTTTTCACCTTCCGCTACAGCCCAATAGGAATTTTACATTCAACAAAACTCTTTTTGTTCCTGAAACAAAAAACATTACACAACCCTATTGGCTGAAGGAAAAGATGGAAGAAGGCTACTTTGTCATTCCTGATCAACAGTTGGTAGGTCTGCCTGATGTGCAGCCGGCATATGTTGCGACGTTCAACATGAACATCGCGGGTGAAAATATTTCATTTACGAAGCCTGTGCGCTTCAAATCAAACGACCAGGTGAAGGGAGAAATGTACCAGCCTTTGTTCGTTGTTCCCTACGCTACAGTGGTTGCATCTCCCGATATTCTTTTATTTGATAAGAATAAAAAGAATAATGGTGAAGTGACCTTGCAGGTAAATGCCAATAAAAGTTTTTCAGGAAAGGCGGAAACTCACGTGAAATCTTTGCAATTTGATCTGACAAAAATTGATTCCATAAACCTTGCAAAGAATAGCAGCAAAAGATTTTCTTTCCCGCTTAACTATGGCTCGCTGCAAAATAGGGAAACGGACTTCCTGTATGGTTCGTTTCGACCGATCAAAGTAACCGACGCCGCTTATCTTACCATGCGAAGCATTAACTATGAGCATATCCCCGCCATCCGCTATTTCTACGGCGATGCAGTAAAACTGATAAACCTGGACTTAAAAACAAAAGGAAAGAAAATCGGGTATATTGTTGGCGCCGGCGACAAGGTTCCTGATGCTTTGGAACAAATGGGCTATGATGTAACGCTGCTCGCTGAAAAGGATTTTGCCCGCATTAACCTTCAGCAGTTTGATGCGATCATTTCAGGGGTGAGGGCTTTTAATACTAATGCGTGGATGAACAGGTATTATGATAAGTTGATGAAGTATGTGGAGAATGGCGGCAACTACATTGTGCAGTACAGCCAGGCAAACAACATTCGTGGCAAAATGGGACCTTACAACTTTTCTGTTTCATCAAAAAGAATAACCGATGAAAATGCAGAAGTAACATTCCTGAAGCCGGAACATCAGGTACTGAATTTTCCGAATAAGATCACTGCCAATGATTTTAAAGGATGGATTCAGGAACGAAGCATTTATCATGCGGGTAATCTTGATTCGAAGTTTGAAACTATTTTACGAATGAACGATCCGGGAGAGCAGCCGGACGATGGCGCCCTGGTGATAGCAAAGTATGGAAAAGGTTTTTTCACCTATACCGGACTTGTATTCTTTCGGGAGTTGCCCGCCGGAGTGCCAGGTGCGTATCGGCTTATGGCAAATTTGATTGCACTGAATCAGATTAAACCGATGTGATGAAACACCAAAACGACAAACCACCACTGTTGAAAACCTGGAAACACTGGTATATTCTTGTCGTAGTGTTTCTGCTTTTACTGATCTCTGTTTTCTACCTGATCACCAAAACATTTTCATGACAGCAATCGACTGGATAGTTATTGTTTTGGTTCTTGCAGGTATCATTTTGTATGGCTTGTATAAAAGTCGTACAAGTAAAAATCTTGACGGTTATTTCCTATCGGACCGCAGCCTTCCATGGTATCTTGTTTTGCTCAGCATCATGGGCACTCAGGCAAGCGCTATCACATTTCTTTCCGGTCCGGGGCAAGCGTTTGCAGATGGCATGCGCTTCGTGCAATACTATTTTGGACTGCCGCTTGCTATGGTTGTTATCTGCATCACTTTTGTACCTATCTACAACAGATTAAAAGTTTATACGGCGTATGAATTTTTGCAGAACAGATTTGATAACAAAACGCGAACGTTAACATCATTTCTTTTTCTTCTTCAGCGGGGATTGTCTACAGGCATCAGCATTTATGCACCTTCGATAATTGTTTCTTCCCTATTCGGTTGGAACATATTCTGGATCAATATCGTTATGGGAGGACTGCTGATTGTTTACACCGTTACCGGCGGTGCAAAGGCGGTAGCGCACACACAAAAGTTGCAGTTGATCATCATCTTCATCGCAATCTTTTCGGCAGGATACATGGTCGTCCATTTTCTTCCGCCCGGCGTAGGGTTCACCGATGCGCTTCATGTAAGCGGCAAGATGGGCAGGTTGAATATCATTACGTCAGGTAACACGGAGAACGGCTTCAACTGGACAGATCGATACAATATGTGGAGTGGCATTATCGGCGGGTTTTTT
>JAEZJD010000039.1 GCA_023436425.1 Bacteroidota bacterium
TTGGTATTGGAAGGGAAATGTGTACTCCCAACTGGCGAAAGCTGATTCCACCAACCAGCTGACGTATGATGCCGGCAAAGAAGCGTTTGAGGCTTACAAGAAATATCAGCAACTGGACGCTAAGAATGTGCTGATGACCATTGAACAGAATGTGGGTTTATTCATTTTGAGAGATGTGTACGCCACAAAAGGCGATTATTTCTGGGGACAGAAAAATTACGAAAAAGCCTATGAAAACTATCGCACCGCCCTCGATGTAGAAAACTATATTACAAAAAAAGGTTTCACTTACAACAACTATTCTTACCCTGCGCTGGACACCGCTTTAGTACGGTTTACAGCAGCGGCAGCCTACCAGGCAAAAAAGCAGGACGAAGCAATACCGTACTTCGAAAAATTGGCTGATGCAAGGATCAAAGATGCTGATTACAAGGACATCTACGCTTTGTTGGTTCAGTACTATACCGATAAAGGTAATGCTCAAAAAACAGACAAATATCTCGCATTGGGCAAAGAGTTGTTTCCTGATGAAGACTACTGGTTAGGTATTGAACTTGGCGATTCCGGCAACGACAAAGCAAAGAGGATGGAGCGCTTGGCTGAGTTGACGCAGAAATATCCCAATAATGCGGCGCTGGCGCTCGACTATGCTATCGACCTGAGAAATTACACTTATATCTACGACACCAAGCCCGCTGATTATAATCAAAGGGCGGCAAAATACCTGACTGCGATTCAAAAGGCTGTTGAGCTGAATCCAAAGTCAAATTTGGCGCAGTACCTATTATCCGAATATTATACGCAAGAGATTTATGATATTCAGGATGAGTTGCGTGCTGTTACGGGAACAACACCTTCGGCGGTAGCTAAGAAAAAAGAGATCAATACGAGAATGGATGCTGCATACGAAAATTTGCTAAGTGCGTCACTGAAGGCGTATGACTTATACAGTGCAGATGTGGCTAATTTGAAGTTGCAGGACAAAGCAAACCTCAGAAAAGTGATCAACCAATTAATAGATTATTACCAAAGAAAGAAAAACACGGAGAGAGTTACTTTCTACCAGGGTAAACTAAAGACACTCTAAAACCCTTGTGTAAAACAGGAGAGAGACCGGAGCAATCCGGTCTTTTTCATTTGTAGCAAACCGCTAAAGGGCTGTTTTGCCCGTTAGGCTATTTAACATAATGTAAATTATAGGCAAAAAGCTGCCTGGTTTTCAGGAAGAAGACAATCAACTTCATCTATACCTTTGCTCCATGGAAAGGAAAAGAAACCGCACCGGACGAACGATCCTTATCAGTTTGCTCCTTTTATTTATCGCTGCACAATTTGTTCAACCACCACACAACAATGGCGTTGCAACCGGTCCGGAGGATATTACCCAGGTCGTCATGGTTCCACCTGACGTCATGGGACTTTTAATACGTTCATGCTACGACTGCCATTCAGATTATACCAAATACCCTTGGTACGACTATATTTTCCCGGTAAACTGGTGGATCACCAACCATATAAACGATGGAAAACACGAACTGAACTTCACCCATTTCGCTAAATACTCTGCAAAAAAGCAATCTAAGAAGCTCGAAGAATCGGCCGAGCAAGTGGAAAAGCATGAAATGCCTTTAAAGTCCTATTTGATTACCCACACAGAAGCAAAGCTCACCGACGCAGAACGTCAAATTCTTATTCAATGGGCAAAATCTGCTGCCGGCGGCGAACAGAACAAAGCTGAGCAGAGCGAACCTAAACCTTAACGCTTATAGTTAGCTGCCTGGCGAACGTTTTCCTCTGGTTGTGGCAACGTTTTTTGCACTGATGTCTGCGCCGGATCGGCACCTGTAGCGGCTACCAGCGTATCTTGTTTTTTTTCCTTTGGCTGCGTTTTGGGCCGATAAAATTCTTTGAAGATCAGCCTTAGACTTTGATCATAAGTAATGTAATTGTACATCCAGTTAATAAAAATCACCAGCCGATTCTTCACACCAAGGATAAGAAATAAGTGAAGGCTCATCCAGATGAACCACGCAATGAAGCCGCGGAAATGAAGCTTTGGCTTTGGCACATCAACTACGGCTTTGTTCCGGCCGATAGTTGCCATGGAACCTTTGTCGTGGTACTCGTATTCCAGGAATTCTGTTGATTTGCGCTCAATTCTTTTCAGGTTTTGTGCCAGCACATCTGCCTGTTGAATAGCCACCGAAGCCAGCTGCGGGTGACCTTTCGGCCATTTGGGAGTTTCCATGGAAGCCAGATCGCCAATCACATAAATATTAGTAGAACCTTCTACAAGGCTATGCCGATTCACTTTTATCCTATTGCCCCTAACTATCAAAGATTTGTCTATTCCTGCCGGTACATTGCCTGTAACTCCCGCAGCCCAAATCACTGTTCTCGATGGAATATTTGTGCCGTCAGACAGAGAGACAAATTCTCCATCATAATCTTTGGCTATGGTGTTTGTTCTGATGGTGACGCCCAGCTCATTGAGATAGTGACTCGAATCTGCAGAAGATTTTTCACTCATGACACTCAACGTCCTTTCTCCGCCTTCGAGCAGGTAGATCGTCATTTTTGAAAAGTCAAGTTCGGGATAATCCTTTGGCAAGACATATTCTTTCATCTGTGCCAGGGCCCCTGCCACCTCCACGCCTGTCGGTCCGCCGCCGACGATTACAACATTCATCAGTTTACGCAATTCTTCTTCAGACCTGGCGAGAAGTGCGTCTTCAAAATTTTGTATTAACCTGTGTCGAATCTGCAAGGCTTCCACCGTGCTTTTCATTGGGAAAGTTGCTGCTGCCATCTTCTGATTGCCGAAGTAGTTAGTGTCCGCCCCTAAAGCCAACACAAGAAAATCGTAAAAGATTTCTTCCTCGTCAGTAATGATTTTGTTTTCGGATGGAACGATTTCCTTCAAATCCTGCAATCTGATGCGCACATTTTTACTGCCGTGAAAGACTTTACGCAACGGGAAAGAAATATTACTTGCATCAAGTGCCGCGGTTGCCACCTGATAGAACAATGGCTGAAACTGGTGATAATTAAAACGGTCAATAAGCAATACATCAAATCCGGGATGATTATTTAATTTTCGTGCAAGGCGCAGCCCTGCAAAACCAGCACCGACAATAACAAGTTTGTATGGCATGGGCGGAGAAGTTTATCAATTCACGGGTTTACAGCTCGTGAGTTGGAGATTACGAGGCGACAAGTTCGATGTTGAGGTTTTCTTATTCAACTATCATTTTAATTACAGCAGCCTCCGAACTTTTGAAGCTTTAAACTCGTCGAGTTGTTAGTACAATAACCGCACCTTTATTGTGTGTGGCACATCCTTAAGTAATTGCGCCGCATGTCGCGATAGTTGTTTATCAACATCTACCACTACATAGCCGATTGATTCATTTGTTTTCAGGTATTGTCCCAATATATTAATCTTATGTCGCGAAAGCTCTCCGTTTATATTCGACAGCACACCCGGAACGTTTTGATGAATATGCAAGATCCGATGGGCGCCTGCCTGAGGCGGCAACGAAAGCGCAGGCACTGTGTGCGATCCCCAACTAATTCCTTTTTCGAGATAGTTGAGCATCTTGTTGCTTACGTCTTCACCAATATTTTGTTGTGCTTCTTCTGTGGAGCCACCAATATGTGGCGTGAGTAACACATTGGGAAGATGTTGCAACGGCGTTTGAAATCTGTCGCCATTTTTTTCTGGCTCCTGCGGGTACACGTCAACTGCGGCGCCTGCAACTTTTCCGGTCTCAATTGCGCTTTTTAATGCATTAAGATCAATCACCTCTCCCCTTGCGTAGTTGATAACAATTGCACCTGTCTTACAATGTTTGAGGTTCGTCTTGTTGATGAGGTTTTTCGTTTGAGCAGTTTCCGGCACATGCAACGTGATCACATCAGCCTTGCTTAGCACATCCTTCAGCGATTTCACATCGGTAGCATTGCCCAGCGGGAGCTTGGTTTCCACATCATAAAAAATAACTTTCATTCCTAATGCTTCAGCCAGCACGCTCACCTGCGATCCGATATTACCATAGCCAATAATTCCCAACGTTTTTCCCCGCAGCTCGTAGCTGCCACTTGCATCTTTTTGCCAGACGCCTTCGTGAGCGGCTCTGTTCTTATCAGGAATTCGACGGATTAACATGATGGCGGCACCGATTACCAATTCGGCAACAGAGCGGGTGTTGGAATAGGGAGCATTGAAAACAGCAATTCCATGTTCGGTGGCGCTTGGCAAGTTTACCTGATTTACGCCAATACAAAAACAGCCGATCGCCTGCAGCTTTTTCGCAGCTTGCAGCACTCTGTCGGTAACCATTGTTTTTGAACGAATGCCCAACAAATGAACAGACTTGATGATAGCAATGAGTTCCTCTTCGCTTATGGCTTTTGAAAGTTTTTCCACGCGTACGTAGCCGCTCTTTCTAAAATTTGCAACGGCGGTTTCACTTACATTTTCAAGCAGCAGTATTTTGATTTTTTCTTTTGGGTAACTGGTGGCATCCATATTACAAATATGAGTAATAATCAGCAGTGGTTTTCTTTCAACAATTTAGATTGGATTTGTTTTTGTACCGCAAATACAAATAATTTTACCGCGACCGTTAACCATAAAAAAATTGAATCTTTTGAAAAACTACTTACTGGCCGGATGGTTGCTTTTATCGGCATGGAGCTGTCAATATTCGAAGAGTGAAGACCACGCACCGGTGCCTTCGAAGGTGAAAGCGGTTGCTCCTGTTTTTCCTGCCCTATCTGACGACGAAAAAGAAAAATATTATAATAAAGTTGAAGTTATACTGCAACAGTCTCTGCTGCGAGGATCGTTCAACGGTGCCATATTGGTAGCAAAGAACGGGACTATCGTCTACGAGAAATATGTAGGCGTTACGAAGCCCAGAACCAAGGATTCGATTACCGCAGAAACATCATTTCAAATTGCATCTACAGGAAAAACGCTCACATCGGCGGCAGTGTTGAAACTTGCGCAGGAAGGGAAATTGAGCCTTGACGATCCCTTGGAAAAATATTTTCCCAACCTCCCCTATCCGGGTATTACAGTAAAGCTGTTGCTCAATCACCGCAGTGGCTTGCCGAATTATTTGAACTATATGGAACGCGGTGGCTGGAACAGAAAACAATTGGCCACGAACGCTGATGTGTTAAATACCCTCATCAACTGGCACCCGACAAGAGCCTACGCCCCGGGAAAACATTTCAACTATTGCAACACCAATTATGTCTTGCTTGCTCTGATCGTTGAAAAGGTCAGTGGAATGACTTTCCCTGAGTATATGCAGCAAAATATTTTCGGTCCGCTGCAAATGACTAACACTTTTGTGCACCACATCAATAACAAAGATTCTGTCCTCCTTTCCTACCAAAGAAACAATGCTTTATGGACGCTGGATTTTTCTGATGGGCCTTACGGCGATAAAAATATTTACTCCACACCTCGCGATCTACTGAAGTGGGATCAGGCTTTGTATGGTGAAAACGTATTGAGCAAACAAATGCTTGATTCTGCATTTACTCCGTACAGCAATGAACGTCCCGGTATTCACAACTATGGTCTTGGTTGGCGAATGCTGTTGTTGCCAAACCAGAAAAAAGTAATCTATCACAATGGGCATTGGCACGGGTTCAATTCTGCATTTGCACGGTTAATGGATGAACATGCAACTATTATCATTCTGACGAACAAATACAATCCCGGTGTTTACACAACGGCAAGACGATTATACAACGTTTTCGACGGATATGATGGAAAACAGACGATGGATGACGAAGAGAATTCGAACGAGTCGGTACAAGACCCCACCAGCAATGCCGAAACCGCAGCTCCCGTGGCAAAAAAACCTGCCTTGAAAAAGGCTGCCGTTAAAAAGAAAACTCCTGCAAAAAAATCAACAAGGAAGAAGACTTCAACAAGGAAAAGAACCTAATCGCTGCAGCTTTTTAGAAACAACAGCAGGCTACTTACTTTTATAGTGTGCAAGTTCTAAACGCAGAACAGATAAAGGCCTGGGATAGGTTCACCATAGAACATGAGCCAATTTCTTCGATCAACCTGATGGAGCGGGCAGCAACGCAGTGTGTTGAATGGATTGAGCAACAGCAATGGCAGCAAAAGCGCTTCAGCATATTTTGTGGAAGAGGGAACAACGGCGGCGATGGGCTAGCGATTGCAAGAATGTTGTTGCAAAGAAACTATTCTGTTGCGGTATATGTAGCAGATTCAACGAAGCATGGCTCAGAAGATTTCGAACAAAATCTGCAGCGGCTACGAGATCTTTCCTTGGAAGAACTGCATTTCATTAATTCTACAGACAACCTTCCCAAACTTCAGAAAGACGGTATCATCATTGACGCTTTGTTCGGATCAGGCCTTAATAAACCACTTTTGGATACGGCTGCCGAACTAGTCCACTTCATTAATTCGCTTAATGCAACAGTTGTTTCCATTGATCTTCCAAGCGGGTTGTTTATTGATAAAACCTCTGTTGGAAATGTAGTTGTTCAAGCTGATTTTACCCTGACTTTTCAATGCGAAAAACTTGCACTGCTCGTTCAGGAAAATGCTCCATTTATTGGTGAAGTGGTCGTCCTTGACATCGGTTTGTTGCCAGACTATTTGCACACCATTTCTGCTCTGAGGAAAACAATTGAGCTATCAACCGCAAAACACATTTTCAAAAAACGTAACAACTTTTCACATAAAGGAACGTTTGGACATGCACTGATTGTTGCGGGAAGCTATGGTAAAATGGGCGCTGCAGTTCTCGCTACGAAGGCTTGCCTACGCACAGGTGCCGGCCTCACGACTGCATTCATTCCAAACTGCGGTATGTACATCATGCAAACTGCGGTGCCTGAAGCAATGGCAATTAGTGAATTGAATAGCTCAAATGATTTTGTAATCTCGTCGCTTCCAGATGATGTTGAAAAATATTCTGCTATTGGTATTGGTCCCGGAATCGGCAGACATGAGGAAACTCAAAAATCTATTGCTTTTATCATGCGCAGGTACGGCAAACCTTTAGTAATCGATGCTGATGGATTAAACTGTCTCGCTATGCAGCCGGACTTATTGAAAAATCTCCCTGGAAATTCGATTATTACGCCGCATCCAAAAGAATTCATGCGTCTTTTTGGCGAGCAGGCAAATGATTTTACACAACTTGAAACGGCGTGCAAAAAAGCTATAGAACTCAACATCATTATTGTCCTTAAAGGGCATCATTCTTTAGTTGCGCTGCCGGATGGACGAACATTTTTCAACACGACCGGAAATTCCGGAATGGCCAAAGGCGGCAGCGGAGATGTGCTAACAGGAGTTATTACTGCTCTTTTGGCGCAGGGATATTCTCCGGAGGAAGCAGCTACGCTTGGAGTCTTCATTCATGGTGCTGCTGCTGATATTGCTGTAAAAAGCATTGCGCCGGAATCGCTGCTTGCTTCCGATATCATACATCATCTGTCGGATGCTTTTAAAGAAGTTTCGTTTTAACAGCGACGAAGCTTTAAGACAATCTTCAAAACACGCAGCTTTTACCAAGGGGAACTCGAAAACAGCAAACGCTTATATTTGCGCACAAAATTTCAAAATGACGAATAGAACATTCACCATGATAAAGCCTGATGCATTGATGAATGGACATGCAGGCGCAATTCTCGATAAGATTATTAAATCAGGTTTTGGAATAGTTGCACTAAAGCAGACAAAACTTTCCAAAGAGAAAGCAGGTGAGTTTTATGCTGTGCACAAAGAGCGGCCGTTCTACAGTGAACTAACAGACTTCATGAGCAGCGGAGCCATCATAGCTGCTATTCTTGAGAAAGACAATGCTGTTGCGGATTTCAGAACATTAATTGGGGCAACGGATCCTGCGAAAGCTGATGAAGGAACCATAAGGAAATTGTTTGCAACATCTGTGGGTGAAAATGCTGTTCACGGCAGCGATAGCGATGAAAATGCAAAGATTGAAGGCGATTTTTTCTTCTCCGGATTAGAGCAGTTTTGATTTTGACAACAGGTTGATGTGCTGAATGGAAATCGTTTCAGCACATCGATTTTCAAATATCAGATTTCTTTCCCTTTCACTTTTTTCACCATCTCATTTTTCACTGGCTCTACTTTATAACCCGCCTGGCGCAATAAACTTATTACTCCTTTTTTTCCGGGTAAGTGCCCGGCACCAACGGCAACAACCAGAGAGTTTTTCGACATCAGTTCTATCAATTGCTTCGCCCAGTTTGCGTTTCGATCATAGAGAAGAATGTTAGCGAAATCCTTCATCCCCGTATCCTCGCTTTTTGTGATGTCTTCCAAAGCATCCAGCTTTTGACTGCGGTAGGCTTCGGTAAGTTTTTTTATCTCTGTCCCGTCATCTTTGGTCTCGCCGCTGACCATTTGGTAAAGTTGTTTCGCCTGAAACCTGTAAGGAATTTTATCAAAAATTGCAAGCTGATAGTTCATTGTTTCCAAGCCCTTTATTTTCTTGCCTTCATTCTTTGCTTCCTTCATAATTAATTGCTCCATAGCCACCATGTTGTCGCAAGTTTTCGCCTGTTGTTCCGCGATCAGCGCAGTCACAAGCAGTGGCTTATACGTTTCCAACATAGCGAAAGGCAGCATGGAACCGTTTTCTTCAAAATATCTTTTTACTTTTTTGTATTCAGACTCGGTTAATAAATCTGCCAGCGTTGTGTCGCCTCTCATTTGCATGTGCTGCATTGCACCGATCATCTCGAACATATTATCCATCTCGAGCTCCAGATAAACTTTGTCTGCTTTACTAATTGCGCTTTTTAATGAGTCACTCAGATCAATGTCATCAGCGCAAAGCAGATGCATAGTACCAAAAAGGTAAGACGGTTTTGATAAGCCTTCACCGGAAACCCGCCACAGCAAAGTGTTGGTAGATTGCGAAAACCCGGCAAGAAAAAGCGAACATAAAAAACCAAAAAGAAAGACTTTTTTCATGAGTTTAAGTTAAAGAGAAAATGAGTGCACCTATGCTCAAGTGCCAACACTGACAAGGATTTAACAACTGCAAGTCAGCTTACAACTGCTTCTTCGCCGTAAATCTGTCCTTTAAATTTAAGCGATGGTGATGGAAGAAACTCACCTAATCCGAGCCGACTCCACTTTTCATCTACAAAATTAATCGTTGCGTCATCAGCCACTATAATGTTCGGCCAATCGCGATGGAAAGCATCAAAATCTTTTGTTTTGATTGTGCCATCAAAACCAATGCAGGAAAATAGTTGACCGCCTGTTGTTGTGTGTTGTCCGACAATATGATCTCTTTTCGGATCCAGGTTATTACAAAATCTCCACAGTGCAACTGCTAAATCGCCCGGATCGACTGTCTGCTCCACATACAATATCATTTTAACTCCAGTAACCTGCTGCAACGAACATATTTGCTGATGTAATTCTTTAATGTGTCCTTTCCTGTTCTTCTCAACAGAAATGATCAGCACGGGAATTTCTTTTTGTAGCAATGAATCATTCACTGCTTTCACCTCGGGAAAAGTTGTTTGAATGATGCTTGCCACCCGCAAAGTGCCAGTAGACCATTCATAATTTTCGTCCTTTTCCTCGTCAAATTTTGTGGTGCCGTCAATACACATCTTCCCGCCGAAACCAAGCTTGTTACAGCTATGGTCGAGTACATCCATAGGTCCTTGTGAAAAATAAACATCGCTGGCCGGGTTAAGGTTATGGAACACAGTTTTTGCTAACGATTCGTAGTTCTGAATTGTGGCTTTCTCATCCGCCAGAACCAGGATTTTATTGAACATCATTTGTCCCGCTCCCCACATGGCGTTCATTACTTTTTGCCCCTGCCCCGCGTAATCTTTTTTTATTTGTGCAATTACCAGGTTATGTGCCACCCCTTCCACGGGCATATCCATGTCGATAATCTCCGGCACCATAGTCATTTTCATAGGCGCCAAAAAAATACGTTCGGATGCTTTGATGAGCCAGGCATCTTCCTGCGGAGGAATGCCCACAATGGTGGCAGGATATACAGCGTCTTGTCTGTGCGTAATGCCGGTAATGTGAAAACGCGGATACCAGTCTGCAAGTGAGTAATAACCCGTGTGGTCACCGAAAGGACCTTCCCAGATTAAATCTTCGTTGGGATCAACGTAGCCTTCAATCACGAATTCTGCATCGGCAGGTACCTCCAAATCCGGTTGTGTGATACACTTTACGAGTTCAACCTTTTTCTTGCGCAAAAAGCCTGCAAGCATGTATTCATCCACATTCTCTGGCAATGGTGCCGTTGCACAATAGGCGTACGCCGGATCGCCGCCTAGAGCAACTGCAACCGGCATTTTCTTTCCAAGCTTTTTGTACTCGTTATAATGCTTAGCAGATACTTTGTGCTTGTGCCAATGCATTCCTGTAAGCGTTGGTTCAAAAACCTGCATGCGGTACATGCCTACGTTTCTGGTGTTTGTGTTCGGATCTTTTGTATGAATAACTGGAAGCGTCACAAAAGGTCCGCCATCCTTCGGCCAACAGGTAATCACAGGGAGTTTTGTGATGTCAGGCTCCGTCATTATCACTTGCTGACATTCTCCTCTCCCACTCCGCACCTTAGGCATCCAACTGCCAAATTGATTTAGCTTCGGCAGCAGTTTCAATTTATCAATGATTGATTCTTTCGGCGAAGCAAGAAGATGAAAAAGCTGTTCGATTTCTTTACTTACATCATCCAGATGCGATACACCAAGTGCAAGACACATGCGTTTTTCACTTCCATATGCGTTCATCAATACCGGAAAATCATAACCGGTGTTTTCGAACAAAAGAGCTTTGCCACCACCGGGAGTTTTGCTGATGCGATCCGTTATTTCGGCTATTTCTAAATGAGGATTTACGTATTCTTTAATGCGGACTAATTCTCCCGCATTTTCGAGTGCAGAAATAAAATGCTGCAGATTATTGTAAGCCATAGCTGCCGCAAGTTATTACGTTCCTGCCTGCTGTATTTGAACATTGTGTGAAAACTGACGAATATCACATTACAACTTTCGGACAGTCTAATTTTTTCTTTGACGAACCATAATTACTGCCGCTGCCGAGCCGATAGGTCAGGTGCAAACCAGTGAAGTAGTAGCCATCTTTTTTCAATGCATTCCCCCGAAGCTCTCCTTTCACGGGAAAACTGCCAACACCGCGATAAGCCATTTCCACAGCAAGGTTGCCTTTTGCTGAACGCAATTCTGTCTCATCGGGATATGTACCGCTTACATCATCTAAGTAATCGGTAAAAGTCTTGCGCAACCCGAGCTCCGCACCAATTCGAATTCTGCCACTCAGGTTGTATTTGATGCCCGCACCGATGGGCAGTGAAAGATCCGTTAGTGCGTAAGCGCTTTTTTCAGGATAGGCCGGCAGCCCTTGTCCTTCTGTACTTAAAGGCTGGAGAAAAACCTTGTTTCCTAATGCGTCGAATGTATATGGATTGTAATGGAAGATGGCAACGCCCCCGAAAATGTAGGGCGACCATCGGATGTTATACAAATTGAAGGTTGTCAATTCACCAATGAGGCTAAACTCCCAGATGTTTGATTGAAAAGACAAACCGCGATCGGCCATTTTCGCCGCAGAGCCGCTAAAGAAATCTGAACCTTCAATTTTGGCAAAGGTCACGCCGCCCCTCAGCATTATTCTATCGGTCAATTCATAATTTCCTGTAACACCAATAACAGGCTTTGGGCGATTGAAAGCCTTATCATTCAGGTCGCCGTAATAA
Source organism: Bacteroidota bacterium (assembly GCA_023436425.1). Taxonomy (GTDB): domain Bacteria; phylum Bacteroidota; class Bacteroidia; order Chitinophagales; family Chitinophagaceae; genus Flavisolibacter. The sequence goes on from JAEZJD010000039.1 coordinate 11,802, forward strand.
TTTGCAATACCGGCAAAAGCTCCGATGTGGAACTGAGCATGTAACAACTGTGTAAGGAAAATGGCCAATAAAAGCAGCAGGGAGCGCATCGGAAGGTTTTAGCCTCCTGCTTACCAAATATTAAACCAAACTTGCGAAATTCTTAAAATTCTAACGTGGAGATGGCGGACATCTAAAATCGCTGTAATACCGAGAAGAACCGCCGCCGAAAAAAGACGGAAGCCTAAACGTAAAATGAACACCAGTAAAATAATAGCTATCGTTTTTCTTAGGATTGCCACGAACCTCACCGGGAGATGGATAGCTGGAACGACCAAGCGGATTTTGATTAGCTCGGAAGGAATAAACAACAGCTTCGGCACCTTTGTTTGTCAGCAAATCATCGGGATCAACGTAACTTTTACTTACATCATCTATGTAATCGGTGAAAGTTTTTCGATAGCCAATTTCAAGTCCGAGAGCGACAGATTCGGATAGGTGAAATTTGATACCTGCACCGGACGGAATGGAAAAGTTGAAAAGACTGTACGATTCTCTGTCTTCATAGCCGGGCAACCCCTGCCCCTCTGTGCTTAGCGGCCGCAAGTAAATTTTTTCTCCGCTGCTGCTTGTTGCATACGGATTGAAATGGAATGCAGCAACACCTGCAAACAAGTAAGGAGTGACCCGAAAGCCCTGCCCACTAAATAAATTGACTTCACCAAGTAGTGATATCTCCTGAATGTCAGATTGGAATTCGAGATTCCTCATCGTGACAAGTTCCTCTGATCCACTGTATTTGTCAGCTGCCTGAAGACGACAAACAGTTAAACC
>JAEZJD010000041.1 GCA_023436425.1 Bacteroidota bacterium
GTCAATGGAATTGCTGAAACAGCAGATTGATGTGATGGCAAAATACAAGCTCAATGTTTTTCACTTCCATGCTACAGAAGATATTGCCTGGCGTATCGCCATCAAACAATATCCGCAATTAACTGCATCGGAGCACATGCTGCGCAACAAAGGCATGTATTATTCAGAAGCAGAGATAAAAGAATTAATTGCATACTGCAAACAGCGCCACATCACCTTCGTTCCAGAACTTGATATGCCCGGTCACAGCGCTGCTTTCAAAAGAGCAATCGGTTTCGACATGCAGTCCGATTCAGGTATTGTTGCCATAAAAAATATTCTGAAGGAATTTATTACCACCTACGATGTTCCTTACATCCACATTGGCGCTGATGAAGTGAAGATCACAAATAAAAACTTCGTTCCGGAAGTAACTGCATACATCGAAAGCTTTGGTAAAAAAGTAATCGGTTGGCAACCGGGCGGGAATTTTAGCGAAAGCACAATTCGACAGTTGTGGATGGATGACAATGGAAAGATTACCGCCAACAGCAAACTACGGTACATTGATTCACGCCATTTGTACATCAACCACATGGACCCGCTGGAAAGTGTTGTCACGATTTTCAACAGGCAAATCGGGAACAAGGACAAAGGCGACCCTTCAGCACTGGGCGGAGCCATTTGCATGTGGCACGACAGGGCTGTGGCAAGAAGAAGATGTACTGCGTATGAATCCTGTGTATCCTGCGATGCTTGCTTTTGCTGGGCGAAGCTGGCGTGGTGGCGGTAAAAAAGAATGGATAGCAAATGTGAGCGATGGAGATGCAAACGCTTTTACCGAATTTGAGAACAGGCTGCTTGACCACAAGAAACTTTATTTCAGCAATAAGCCTTTTCCTTATGTGAAGCAGTCGAATATCGTTTGGCAACTGTTTGGACCCTACAACAACCAGGGCAACACAGCGCAAGAATTTGCACCCGAACTAACAAAGGACTTCGCACAATTAAAACCTGCAAAACAAGTTATTGGCGGCACTGTGGTGCTGCGTCACTGGTGGGCACCCCTTATCAAAGGCGCTGTTGAACAACCCGAAGACAGCACCACCTGGTATGCTGTCACAAAAGTCTGGAGCGGTGAAGATGCGGAAAAACAATTCTGGATAGGCTTTAATAATCTTTCGCGTTCACCTGCAACTGACGCACCGCCGAAAAATGCGTGGGGCAATAAAGGCAGCGCTGTTTGGGTAAATGGAAAGCTGATACCGCCGCCTGATTGGAAGCGTGGCGGACAAAAAGGACATGTCGAAATTCCGCTGACCGATGAAGGTTATGAATACCGTGCCCCAACAAACATCCAATTGCAAAAAGGCTGGAACACGGTGCTGGTTAAAGCTCCGGTGGGCAGCTTTAAAGGTAAAGATTGGCAAAACCCGGTGAAGTGGGAGTTTACGTTTGTGCCTGTGGAATAAACATCGCTGTAATAACATTAATGGTGATGAATAGAATTTTTTTGCTTCCTGTTTTCTGTGCTTGTTTGAGTTCATGCGCTGTACAAAAAATTTCGTCATGGAAGCTTGTCTTCCATGATGAATTCAATGCTACCGGCAATGTTGACACAAGCAAATGGTCGGATCTTCATTCGACTGGCCAAACGATGGTATAATTCGTGCGGTGAGGATGATTGTCAGCGGCAATCCTTCGGCATCCTACATTCATGCGTCGCCTGTTTTGCAGCCGGCACGCAATGAAGGCAAATTGACAGATCTCCATGTAGGAAGAGTTAGCGATTTTGTTAGCTTTTGGCTATCAGAGCTACAGACAAGCCTAAAAGAAAAAGCCTCAATAGTTGACTACCAAGGCTTTCTTTCTGTTGCGAAGGTAGGGATCGAACCTACGACCTTCGGGTTATGAGCCCGACGAGCTACCGCTGCTCTACTTCGCGATGTGGGTTGCAAATGTACATAAAAGTTCATTTGCAGCAGCAATTAATCCGCAAATCGCCGATGAAATAATAGCCGATTACACAAACTTTAGGTTTTCATTGCAGAACGGGAATTTAGATGATCAGGCAAATGCGTTAGATTTACGTCAATTGAAAAAAGCGGCGACCATATTCTTACTTGCGATATTCATTTCAGCTCAAACGCCCTTTGGACAACTACTGAAGCTGCCAATTCTCCTGGAGCACTTTTACCAGCACAGATCTGACACCGGTGTTTCGTTGCTGTATTTTCTTACAGATCACTACAGTGCGGATCACAATGATGCAGATCAGAATGAAGATGATCAGCTGCCTTTCAAAACCGTGCAATTGCACCTCGTTGGCTTTGCTGTCGTTCCATCTTTTCTTATGACGGATTCTTCTCCAGACTTTGTTGCACCAAAAACAGTGCGGCTTCAACACTTCAATATTCCAGAGCAATATTGCGGTAGCATATTCCATCCTCCCCGCGCTTAGCACTGTTTTCGACAGACAGATCTATTATTAACCAAAAATCTTTTTTATGAACAGTGTGCAAATACACCTGGCACTAACCCATGTGCCGGTAATATTATCGCTGGTGGGTCTGGTAATGCTGATTGTAGCATTGCTGATGAAAAACGCAACGGTATTAAATACATCATACATCATCATAGCCGTGGCAGGAGTTGCAGCTTTACCTGTATACTTTTCCGGGGAATCCGCTGAAGAAGCGGTGGAGCATGCGGCGGGTGTTTCCAAGTCAATCATTGAAAATCATGAAGAAGTAGCAAAACTGGCAATGATCTCAATAGCATCGGCAGGAATTATTTCATTGGTGGCGCTAATCTCCAGGCGGTGGGTTGCCGCTTCGAAAATTTTGAAAATAGCCGTACTGCTATTTGCTTTCACTTCGGGTGCACTGATGGCACAAACGGCACATCTTGGCGGACAAATAAGGCACACAGAAATAGGAAATGGTGTAGCCATGCAAGAGGATAACAATGAACAAAACGCATCGGCAGGTGCCGAACATGACGAGGATGATTAACCTTAAAACTTTAATTATGAACAAAGTACTTATCGCATTTATGTGTTGGTTTTTAGTATCGTGTGCCAACAGTGCTTCGCAGGTGGAAGGCGCTTCAGAAGCTGGTCACGAACAACATGATACAGCAAAATCTGAATCGAAGATGGCATTGAACAATGGGATGAAATGGAAAGCGGATGAATCCACGAGGAAAAATGTGGCAGCCATGATCGCAATTGTAAACGATAGCAGCGGTGTGGATATAAACAACAGAAAAGAACTCACTAAAAATCTTGAGGCTGGAATTGATACTTTGGTGCAGGAATGCAAAATGCAGGGTCCCGATCACGAGGCATTGCATGTTTGGCTGAAACAAGTGCTGCACGATTTGAAAGAGCTTAAAGAAGAAGACAATTCTGACGCCGGTGAATTCAAAGAGGCGTATGCTGAATTGAAATCTTCTTTGGCTAGCTTCTACGATTTTTTTGAGTAAGAGTTCGCCGCCGTTACCCAACAAAATAAGGCTGTCCTTTCGGGCAGCCCTTCTATTAAATCACTTATTGCAGGCCCTTTACACAGCATCCACATCTCTGTCGCGGATCACTGTATTCTTTTCCCGAACAACAGTTGTATCGCTTCTGTCGCCTCTGTTGCTCAACAGAGCAATTAATAATAAAATGAAGATGGCCGCACCAATGATCCATACCCATGGTGAAGTGTACCAATTGCCCGTGTCTGTCGAATCGGTAACGCTGATTGTGGTTTTAGAACTGGAGGTAGTGCTGGAGGATGAGTTGTCCTCCTGCGCCAGTACAGTAAGTTGTATAAAACTGAAAAGGACCAGTAACAAAAATGACTGCGTTTTGAAAATAGCTTTTTTCATATTTTATGTGTTTGATTAATAATCTCAGCCGTATTTATTCAACAATTGCGCCACCGTGCTCACCTATTGACCATTGTTTTTATCAATGTTCATCGCATGTTTTTCCATTGTATCCATCACCTTTTCCGGCTGCACATCCATCTTCAATTCTTCCAGCTCCGGGTTATGCGCTTCTTCAATGTTCATGTGTTTTGCCATGGCAGTCACCAAGTGAATTAAGTGTGTAATCTCATGCTCTGCCAAGAGACTGATTTGCAAATCCAGATCTGCACGTTTATCGGCTTCTGCATTCATACGGTTTTGCGTGATCAAAACGAAGGTGGACAAGAAAATTGCCTCAACAGAAGCAAACATTGCCAGTACAACAAAAGTGGGATCGAAAGGTTTTAATCCCATCCAGCCAAGGTTCCATGCTATCCAGGCTGCAACGAAAATAATGTGAATGTAAACGAACAGCATGCTGCCCGAAAATCTCGTAACCTTATCAGCAATCCTGTCTCCAACTCCTTTTCGGCGTTGTTCGGAGTGGCGCCGTTCGAGTAAGGCCCTGATGTTTCGCTCCACAATATGAGCCATTACATCTTTTTCCGGCTTCGGGTTTTCCATTGGATTTTGAGATTAAGTCGTCGTATCCCAAGGGGTGATTGGATCATCATTCGGCTCGGCGTCATCTTCTTTTGTTTCACCATCCACAATTTCATTAACCTTGTTTTCGACATCTTCATTTGGATCTTGGGAAACGGATCCCGGGGGAATCATACCGACGCGAACATTTTTAATGTCTTCCTCCGTTATCACGTCATCTTTATTTTCAAGATGTCGCCGAATAATTTTCTGCGTGTCGGACAGAAATTCTTCTTCTTTGTGAGGATGCTCGTTGTCGTGGGGAACTTTTTTATCCTCGTTCATGGTACTTTGTTTATAATAAAGAAACGAAACCTGTGCCATAGTTCAGCAGCATCAAGTGAAAAAGAAAAAGTAGCTACAGTTCATAAATAAAGTAGCGGGGTTCAAAGCCGGATTTTTGCAAAACCGGCAACGATACGTTGAACACTTTTACACCATTGGGTGTAGCGCCTTCAAAAGTGCCGCCGTGGGCGTGCCCATGAAATGCAGCAATCACATTGCGCCGGTGAAGTGGCTCCGCCAGTCGGGAAGAACCCAAAAACGGGTAAATAACTTCGGGTTCACCAACTACAGTTTCCACAACCGGTGAATAGTGCAGAATGGCAATTTTCTTTAAATCTTCATTTTCTGCTTCCAACCGGGCAAGCGCCCTGTCGAGGTGTAACGCCTCATCTACAGCTTCTTGCACAAAAGCTTTCATGGCTCCTTCGCCGAACATTGACAGCATGTATCTGTCGAAGCCGCCGCCAAACCCTTTCACACCTGCAAAGCCCACGTTGTGCAGCACTATTCCCTCCCCATCTAGCATATGAACATTTTGATTCTGCAATGTTTTTCTAATGAGCTTATGTCTGCCTTTTTCAAAATCGTGGTTGCCTAACACGGCTACCACGGGAATGGTGCATGTTTTCAACTCTTCGGCAAGAACTTCGGCTTCGGCTTCATCACCGGTGTCGGTCAGGTCGCCGCAAATAATCAACACATCTGCTTCCTGTGAAATGCGTTTAAAGTCTTCCACCCACTTTCCCTTGTCAGTTTCTTTCACATGGATATCGGCGACGGCGGCAATTCTCGTCCTGGTCTTTGCTTCTTCCATTGCTTAAACTGTTTTGATGGTGTATGCTTTATAATCCCACTCCTTCACGTCAATTTGGTACTGCGTGTTATCAATCATCGGTCCGCGACAAACTTTCTCATGGGGTGGCGGCAGCTCGTATTGTGTATTGGCACGCTTCATCAATTCTGCAAAAATTTCTTTTGGAATGATGTCGTGAAATTCTGACGGATAAACAAACTGAAATGATATGAGGTGCATCAGTAGCAGATGCCAATGCGGATCGAGCCGCTGAAGCAATCGCTCCCAGTTTAAAGTTTTGCCAACTTTCAACAATACGTGATTAATGTCGGCGCCATCGTATCGCTCGCGGTTTAAAACATAGCTTTTGCACCAAATCAATTCTTCAGCGGGTAAAAATTTCACCTTTCTGTTTACAAATTCGCCTTCAGTTGCATGTTGAAACCACGAATCATCAACCCGGCAAATGTTGTTTACACTATCGAAAATCACATCTATAAAAAAATCTCCTTTAAAGATTTTCGCAATCCATCGTACGTCGTACAACTGCGTTTTGTAGCCTTTGTCGGCAAAAAATTTTAAGATCGCAGGGTAATCGCTGGATTTGCAAAAAATATCAAGATCTTTTGTATCCCTGTAAATTCCAGTGTATTTGAACATAGCAAACGCTCCGCCCAACATAAAGTCAACGCCGGATTCATTTAGCAAGTCCAATGCTTCTTCATAAAATTCCCTTACTTCAGGTCTTTGCTCATCTGTGTTCGCCATTCAATTTTTTGATGGAGAAAATAAAAGAAGTATGCCAATAAGTTGTAAAGCATTAATACATGTAAATGCCACAATTATGGTCATTCTTTTTTAGCATTAAAGCAAACGCTACCGTTCTATTGGCAAGAAAGTTGGTTTGTAATATTCAAACTCAAAAATTTTAAGGAGGAATTTTATGGAAACAGATTTGGGGACTATGACAAAAAACTACAATCCTCAACACAAGGAAGGTAAAGTAGCGAGGACAATTGAAGATCAAACAGCGAAATTACCTTCTGATCTTTTCTTGTGGGTAGGTATTGGTTTTATGGCTATTTCATTCGGTTTGCAAGTAGCGGGGAAAAAGAAGCTAAGTAATTTTATCGGACACTGGCCAACAAACATTCTCTTAATGGGATTGTACAACAAGTTGGTGAAAGTGGATGGACACGATTAAGCTTTCGTTTTCTCCAATAAAAAAGCATGGCAAGTCCATGCTTTTTTTATTTTGCTATTACCGTTCCGCTAAAACTAATCGGCTGCCTGTTGTTGCCCAACACCTGCAGCGTTGCACTTCCGTTTGCAAATATGGTTAGCGAAAGTTCTCTTGCTTCTATGTAGTCCTTTGGTTTGATGAAAACGTCCCAACCACCTTTATCTCTGTCCTGCACCTGATATTCAAAGTTTGTGGAAGTGAATTTGAAACCTCCGGAACTTGGATCAATGGGTGCAGAATATGCACGCCCGTAATAAGGTAGGTAAGCGGTCACCGTGTCTCTTGAAATTGTGATGTCGTAACCTTCCGACAGTGTCACAGATCTTCCCGACAGCGGCAAAGCGGTCTGCGCCTTAAAGACAAACTTTCCTGAGGTTAGAAGTTGTTTTGTGACCTGTTTTTCACCTTCTGGCTTAATGCTACAGAACGACAGAAATAAAAGAATGATAAATAGCCACTTGGACATAGTTTTTCCGGGTAATGGCCCAAAAGCTGTACCACGCCATGATTCTATTTAGTAAATAATTACCCAACGGGTGCTTTTGAGTTTTTGAACCTCGCTTCCAATTCCTGCTTTTGCAGCTCCTTGTTTATGATTACACCTGCTTTGGCACCTTCTGCAGCAGCTACCACCACAAAATGCATGTCCTTAGATGCATCACCTGCCACGTACAATCCTTCGATGTTGGTTTGTTGAAATCTGTTGGTGAGGGCAACACCTTTTCTTGTCATGTTTACAGAAAAGGTTTCGACAAGGTCGCACTGCTGCTCAAAGCCATTTACAAAAAAAATGGCGTCGCATTTTCTGGTTTCGCCATTTTGAAAGATAATTTTCCTGAGCTTTCCGGCTTCGCCTTCTAAACAACTGATTTTATTTCGTACCACATCGATTCTATTAATCTGCAATTTCTCCAAATTCTCCTCTTTAATTCTGTTTTTTCCATCAGTGTAAAGAGTCACGTCAGTGCTCCAGGTTTTTAACGCAAGCGCCAGTTCCGATCCCTCTTTGTCGCGTGCATAGACGCCTAACTTTTTATCACGCATTTCCCAGCCATCACAATATGGACAATGAAACACCGACGTTCCATACATTTCCTTCATTCCCTTCACATCAGGAAGTTTGTCCCGCAACCCAGTGGCAATGAGCAATTTTTTCGAGTAGTAAAGATTTGCGTCTTCATCTTTCACCACGAAAAAGCCATCACTGTTTTTCCTTGCCTGAACAACTTTCTTCTTCTTATATTTTACACCATATTTTTTCAATTCAGGTTGGCACAACTGCAAAAAATCCGGAGGGAGAATACCATCCCTGGTGAGATAAACATGCAAGCCGTGCGAGTAACGATTTCTGTGTGTGGCTGTATCAAAAACCAAAACCTTTCGCCTGCTCCGTCCTAAAACAACTGCAGCATTGAGCCCTGCAGGTCCGCCTCCAACTATTATACAATCCTGTACTTCCATTCAGAAAATTTTTGCTACTGCTGCAAACTTGGTGCTAAGGTCATATAATAGCTAATGGTGATTTGTGGAGAAGAGCTAAATTGCAAGATTTTGTTTGTAAACGGTCAACGATGCTCCACTCCCGAAAGGCTGCGTTAAGTTTTATTTTTATCACCTTATTGATTGATGTTACAGGATTGGGGATTGTAATCCCTGTGTTTCCCAGACTAATTGGGCAGATGACGGGCAGCGATATCAGTCATGTATCTCAGTGGGGCGGCTGGCTTACGGTTACTTACGCTGTGATGCAATTTTTATGTGCCCCGATAATCGGGAGCCTTAGCGACAGATACGGTCGTCGTCCTGTGCTTCTTGCGTCATTGTTGGGATTTGCCATAGATTATTTGTTTATGGCTCTTGCACCTACCATTTGGTGGCTGTTTTTGAGTCGTGTGATAGCGGGAGTGACAGGAGCGAGTTTCACAACAGCTTCTGCATACATAGCTGATGTGAGCACTGCGGAGAACAGGGCAAAGAATTTCGGACTTCTCGGCGCAGCCTTCGGACTTGGGTTTATCATAGGACCTTCTATTGGCGGGCTGCTCGCACATTATGGTTTGCGGGTTCCTTTTTTCGTAGCAGCCGGTTTCACATTACTTAATGCGCTTTACGGCTATTTTGTTTTGCCGGAATCGTTGTCAAAAGAAAACAGGCGTGCATTCAATTGGAAGCGAGCCAATCCACTCGGGTCGCTGGTTCATCTGAAAAGATACCCGACAGTGCTTACGCTAATTGGATCTTTGGTTTTGGTTTACATTGCTGCACATGCATTGCAAAGCACATGGACGTACATTAATATCGCACGATTTAACTGGAGCGAGCAAATGTTGGGGCTTTCACTAGGAGTCGTTGGCGTGATGACGATGATTGTACAGGGTGGACTTATCCGCTATATCAATCCGAAAATAGGAAATGAAAAAAGTATTTACACAGGACTTGCAATATATGCGGTTGGCATGCTGGCATTCGCTTTTGCAAATCAAAGCTGGATGATGTTTGTATTTATGGTTCCTTATTGCCTTGGCGGAATCGCAGGGCCTGCATTGCAAGCCACCTTGGTGGGCCATGTTCCGCCTAACGAACAAGGGGAGCTTCAGGGTGCTTTAACCAGTATGATCAGCTTAACTTCGATTGTTGGTCCGTTAGTTATGACAAATCTGTTTGCATGGTTTACAAGACCTGCTGCTTCCTTTCGCTTTACGGGAGCTCCGTTTTTGCTTGGTTCAATACTGCTGACGATCAGCGCAATAATTGCTTATTCGGTTTTACGGAAAGAAAAAGACCCGGCTATTGAAGGTGTTGCGTATGGAAAAAAATGAAACCTCCCGACCGGGCAAGTTTAAGCTATGGTTGAAGCGGGTTGGCTTCATAGGCTTTCTGTTTTTTGCTGTTAAGGGAATGGTATGGCTGGCTATCTTCATTTTTGCCGCGAAAAGTTGTAATTGAGACAAGAGGAATTTTTGGCAGTTCTGAGAATTGTAGTTTGCAAAATTCACCGGCTCTTTGATCTATTCGTCACGAATTCTGCAATTTTTGCACTTTCGAAGTTGATGGCATACAATTCGCCTACCTTTGCCCGCCGGAAAAACCGGAATTCTCCTGAAAAAATTTCATTAAAACAAAAATTCATAGAAGTATGGCTATCAAAGTAAATGTTACCCCTCTGCACGACAGAGTGATCGTGAAACCCGCTGCTGCAGAAGAAAAAACTGCTGGTGGCATCATCATCCCCGATACGGCGAAAGAAAAGCCACAGCGTGGTACTGTAATCGCTGCAGGTCCCGGCAAAAAAGATGAGCCTGTAACCGTTAAAGAAGGCGATACTGTTCTTTACGGCAAATATGCCGGTACTGAAATCTCAATTGAAGGAGATGACTATCTGATTATGCGTGAAAGCGACATTTTGGCGATTGTTTAATTGGCGAGCTTCAATTGGCAATTTTATCCTCTAACAATTAAAAATTAAAAATAAACATGGCTAAACAACTGTTTTTCGAAACTGATGCCCGTAATAAAATGAAAAAAGGCGTTGATACTCTTGCCAACGCGGTGAAAGTTACTTTAGGACCAAAAGGTCGTAACGTAGTTATCGAAAAAAAATTCGGCGCCCCGTCTGTAACTAAGGATGGTGTGACTGTAGCAAAAGAAATTGAACTAGAAGACGGCATAGAAAACATGGGTGCTCAAATGGTAAAGGAAGTGGCATCCAAAACTGCTGACGTAGCAGGCGACGGAACAACTACGGCTACCGTGTTAGCGCAATCAATCATCACTGAAGGACTTAAGAACGTAGCTGCTGGTGCTAACCCGATGGACTTGAAGCGGGGAATCGAAAAAGCCGTTCGTGTGGTAGTCGAAAATCTTCGCTCACAATCCCAAGCTGTTGGTGATGACAACAAAAAAATTGAGCAAGTGGCTACTATTTCTGCCAACAACGACAGCGAAATCGGTAAACTGATCGCTGAAGCAATGGCGAAAGTTTCTAAAGATGGCGTTATCACCATTGAAGAAGCAAAAGGAATTGAAACCGGTATTGAAGTGGTGGAAGGTATGCAATTCGACCGCGGATACATTTCTCCATATTTCGTTACCAACA
>JAEZJD010000056.1 GCA_023436425.1 Bacteroidota bacterium
GGATACAAGCCGACGCCCCATTTTTTTGACGGATGAAAAAAAACCTGTATCGCTGTACGGCGAAAGCAAGGTTCTCGCAGAAATAGCTGTAATGCAGTCCGGCTTGCCATACCTCGTTATCAATCCAACGGCAGTTTATGGTCCACGCGATAGCGGATTTGTTCAATTTTTTAAATTGGTAAGTAAGGGCATTGAACCTTACATAGGCAGAAAAAATCAGCTGGTTTCGATGATCTATGTGACTGATCTGGCACATGCAATTATTTCTCTTGCCACATCCACTGCAGCAAATAGGGCTTTTATTGTTTCTGATGGCAAAGAATATTATAAGGAAGAATTGGGCACGATCTCGAAAGCATCGCTGAAGAAAAAAACGGTCACAGTTCATTTTCCGTTGCCAGTGATGCGCACCGTTGCAGCCACTGTTGATACATTGCATCGAACGTTTACGGGCACAGTTCCATTTTTGAACAGTGAAAAACTAAACGAAATAAGCAGACCGAACTGGCTGTGCGAAAGCAGCGACGCCTGGAACGCTCTGAATGATCAGCCACGCCACGATTTATATACAGGATTGCCAAAGACGATTGAGTGGTACAAGGAAAATAATTGGCTATAGTTGCACCTTAAGTCACCTTAATTACTTCCAGATCATCCGGGCACTGCTGCAACAATTCTGTCACTGTTTTTTTCAGCACTGGATGCATTTTTTCCGGAACAATTTCCGCCAGCGGCACTAAAACAAATCTGCGATTTTGCATTTCCGGATGAGGTATTCGCAATCCTTCTACACAAACCACATCAGAGTTAAAAAAAAGTATGTCGATGTCAATAAGACGCGGACCAAACTTCAATTCCCGTTTTCTCCCCAAATCTTCTTCTATTCCCAGAATCTTCCGCAGTAGCTCCATAGCTGAATCTTGTGTTTCCACCTCTAACACCTGGTTTAAAAAATTCTGCTGATCCCTTATTCCCCATGCTTCTGTTTCGTACACGGATGATTCTTTGAGAATATTACCACAACGCCGTTCAATCTCTTGCCGTGCTTTATCAAGGTAAGCCTCCCGATTCCCCATGTTTCCACCGATCAATAAAAATGCTTTGTTCATGTTTCTTTCCGCCATCGCCGTCAAATATCTTTTATTTTTGAGCACTTAAAAACGCTGCAATGAGAGGTTTTCTGAAAATGTTTTTCGCTTCTTTTCTCGCACTCATCATTTTTTGTGTGATCGCTTTTTTTGTCGCCGTGGGAATTATAGCCGCTTTTGCCGCCGGCAGCAAGGAAGAAGTTGCGGAAAAATCAGTGCTGGTGCTCGATCTCAGCAATCACTTTCCTGAACACTCCAGCCCCGACCCGATGAGCATAATAGAAAATGGAGAACAAAGTCCATCGCTGTACGAAGTTATACGACTAATCAGGCATGCAAAAACTGACAACAACGTTTCGGGCATTTACGTAGTTGCGAATGGAAGCGGAAACGAAGCTGCGGCTAATGACGAATTAAGAAGTGCATTGCTTGACTTCCGGAAGACTAAGAAATTCGTGATTGCTCAGGGCGATGCAATGTCGCAGCAGGCATATTTCGTGGCCAGTGCTGCCGACAAAGTTTATGTAAATCCCGCCGGCGGATTTGAGTGGGCGGGCTTTTCAGTCACGCTTCCATTTCTAAAAGGCACGCTGGACAAACTGGAAATACAGCCACAAATTTTTTATGCAGGCAAATTTAAAAGTGCCACAGAGATCTTTCGTGTAGACAAAATGACTCCTGAAAACAGGTTGCAAACAACAGCGTGGCTCAACAGCTTGTACAACCATTTTCTTTCTCAGGTTTCTTCATCGAGAGGAATAGATACAGCTACGCTGCATGCATTGGCAAACGGTGCTTCTATCCAGACGCCGCAGGATGCTGTAAACGCTAAATTGATTGACGGCGTAAAATATGACGATGAAATAAAGGCGGAGATAAAGAACAGAATATCGATAGGTAAATACGACAAATTGAATTTGGTGTCGCTTTCAAAATATAATGATGCAGTCAGCGTACGAAAAAGCGGTTCCGACCGCATCGCAATCATTTACGCAGAAGGTGACATAGTAGATGGCGAAGGCAGCACAAGCAATATTGGAGGAGAAACATTCCGTGCTCTCATTCGTCGCGCAAGGCTTGATAAAAGTGTAAAAGCAATAGTGCTGCGCGTAAATTCCGGCGGCGGTAGTGCATTGGCGAGTGAAGTGATCTGGCGGGAACTGCAGGTGGCAAAACAGCAGGATAAAAAACCCGTTGTGGTTAGCTTCGGCGATGTTGCTGCGTCGGGCGGATATTACATTTCGTGCGGAGCAGACAGCATCTTCGCACATCCCAACACAATCACAGGTTCCATCGGTGTGTTTGGTATTATTCCGAACATGCAAAACTTTTGGAAAAACAAATTAGGTGTTACGTTCGATGGCGTGGAGACAGCGCCCTACGCAGATATCAGCACGGTGAAACCTCTGGATGAAAAAGAGAAGCAAGTGATTCAGTCGGGTGTGGAGCGGATTTACAACCAATTCAAGCATCGCGTAGCTGAAGGGCGCAGAAAAGAAGTTTCGTACATCGATAGCATAGCTCAGGGACGGGTGTGGAGCGGCAGAGACGCCTTGCAAATAGGATTGGTGGACAGGCTTGGCGATTTAGATGATGCAATTGCATGTGCAGCGCGAATGGCCAAGGTGGACAAATTTGGTTTAAAAGAGTTTCCGCAAAAAGAGAGTTGGTTGAAAAGCTTTGTTGACCGGAAAAAAACAGAACCATCAGCAATCATTAAGGAAAACATTGGCGCAGAAAACTACCGGGTGTTTTTACAGATGAAAAAAATAAAAGAGCTCACAGGATCCATACAGGCGAGGATGCCTTTTGAAATTATAATCAAGTAATCCGGCTTCAATTTTAAAGGATTTTCAATCAACGAATGGGTAAGGATTACAACCAAATTAGGGCAATGCTCGCGGTGACGAAGGCAAGTTTAATTGCCACTTTCCGCAGTCCGCAGGCAATCTTTTTCTCACTGTTTTTCCCAATTGTGCTGATATGGATTTTCGGGTCATTATCCCGCGGCGGACCGGCTACTGTTGATGTGGCTTTTGAAAAAAATACAGACAGCACCAACGCCATATTCCAACAGTTAAAGCACAGTCCTTTTTTGCATTTTGTAAACCCCGCTAAGAAAGATATTGAAGACGAGCTGACGAAAGGCAGGATTGCTGCAGTCATCAACATTCAGCGGGCAAAAGATTCATCTTTACACACGCCCTACCTGGTGCACCTGAGAACATCATCTGCCAGCCAGCGCGACTTTGGATTATTTCAGTCAATTCTGAGAAACATCCTTCACGAAATTGATGAATGGACATTTCCAGAAAAGAAATCAGTGGCGACTATTTCGCAAACGCAAATACAGGGCAGAAAATATAAAATGATTGACTTCTTTCTTCCGGGAATGATTGGTTTTTCCCTCATTGGTGCTGCCGTTTTTGGAATCGCTTTTTCGTTTCACACTTTCAGGGAAACGCTTGTGCTGAAAAGAATGTATGCAACACCGATCAAAAGACAATACATCATTCTCGGAGAAAGTCTCTCGAGAGTTTTGTTTCAGCTTTTGACGGTGATTGTGCTTATTGCTTTCGGCTATTATGCTTACAATTTCACATTAGCGCACGGAGTACTCACCTTCTTTGATATGCTGATTCTTTCTGCCATCGGACTTCTGGTGTTTATGGGTTTCGGATTTTTCATAAGTGGTATTTCAAAAAATCAAAATGTAATACCGATTTATGCAAACCTGTTCATGTTTCCACAATATTTTTTGTCTGGTACATTTTTCCCGAAAACATCTTTGCCCGAAGCGGTCCAGCCATTTCTAAAGTTTCTTCCGTTGACTGCTTTGAACGATGCCATGCGCAATGTAGCTTTTGAAGGTGCATCATTAAGCAGTTGCTGGCCTGAGTTATTGATCCTCGCGGTTTGGGGTATTTTGATCTACACGATCACTGCACGAACATTTAGATGGGAATGAAAATATGCGCATAGTAAAGCTCCTTGTTATCAGTGTTGTTTTTATTTTTCTGCTGCTTACCGCAATGTCGTTGCTCATTCCTTCAAGGGTAAGAATATCGAAGGCAGTGAATTTGCAGAAAAGCCCTGATACCATTTTTTCTTTGATCAAAGATGAAAACAAATGGCGCATGTGGCACCCAATGTACATTGATTCCGTTTCAGCTGAAAAATGGGAAAATGTTAGACGTAGCGTAGTTGAAAACACAGACACATCTTTCATACTTCAGCTGCAGCAGCCAGATCGGAAGCCGGTTACATCCGCGTGGGTCATTCATCAATACCAACATACAGATTCCGTTACGCTTCAATGGTATATGGATTTTAGACTAGGGTGGTACCCTTGGGAAAAGTTCAGTTCCATGTTTTACGAAAAAACTTATGGTGTAATGATGGAGCAAGGACTTGGCAACATCAAAGTGCTGGTGACGAAGAAAGAAGATTGATGTCGTTGAATTACGGGGCTACCTCAATTTGAATTAATTGTTCTTCTTCCGATTTCCGTATTGTTCGTCTGAGAGGCAACACTTTTCCATATGTCAGCTGACGCCAAATCCATTCTACGGGTCCATAATGGAAGTAACGTAGCCACCAATCGCTCGCAATCACCTGCACACCATAAATGACAAATGCCATGGGCCAAAAAATGGACGGCCCAATCTTAGCTCCAAGTCCAAAACCAATTCCGTAGAAAATAGTGATACAAACAACTGTATGCAACAGGTAATTCGTCAATGCCATTCTGCCCGCCGGAGCAAGAGCAGCAAATACGTTTTTCCCCTTCGTTTTTATCCAAAACAGGCAAATGGTAGACACATAAGCAAGGCTGAGAGGCACTACACCAATAGCATAAAATACTGTGTCAAATAACCCGGCGGGATGAGGTATTTCTTTATTATCGAACTGGAAAAAAGCAACAGCAATGTTAGCCGGGATACCAATAATGAAGCCCCACTTGCGAAGTTTTTTAAACCGTGAAATATTAACTTCGGGTCGTGCATACATCATTTTTCTGCCTGCGTAAAAACCCACGAGAAACATGCCCAGCACTTTAGGCAATCGATTACTTTCGATCAAATACGCGAAACGATAGAAAAAAGCAGGGTCCTGCCAAATGCGAAATTCTTTCCATCCCGCAGATGGCGCATACACAAAGTTTGCGATAGCTGCCGGGTCGGTAGGAAAATTGTTTTTCGCATCGATGGATGCTGCAACTCGGTGCAAAAAACCATCGGCTCTCGTCTGCAGCAACACTTTGATTATATCAATAAATATCGGCGATGCGATGAGTGCAACAGCATAAATCAGCAATGTTCTGTCTTTACATTTTCGGAACAATGGAAGCAACATGCCAAGCAGTGCATACAACATCAATATATCGCCATCCCACATAAACAGCAGGTGAACTGTCCCGATGAATAAAAGAACGGCGAGCCTGCGGTAAAATATCTTTAATGGATTAGTTCCACGTCGTTCATTTCGGACGAGAATAATGGAAAAGCCAATTCCAAATAACAGCGAAAAAAGGCTGTAAAACTTTCCTCTGATAAATGCTGTTTCAAATAAACCGATAATGCCGTCTGCCGGCCAGGTGGGCATTGCCTCACGCTGTGCTTGCGAAAGCAGACCGTATCCTGAAAATCCAAAAATGTTGTCGAGCAAAATGCCCAGGACAGCGAACCCGCGAAGTGCATCCAAAATTTTGGCCCTGCCTTCTTGCTGAACAGGTGACGTCTGTAGCATTGGTTTGGTCGTTTCTATTAGAGAAAAAATAAATATACTAATAATTAAAATCACCTTTTCACCGTTAAAAAGCAGTCGGCTCACCTCTTCATCTCTGTCGTCTGCATCAAATGCATTGCTGAACATCTCGTTCATGCCTGCTTGGCACATAAATTACTGCAATATGGCACACTGGAATTATGGCAACGAACAGAGCAGTATTCGACGACAAACTTCATTGGTACAAAGACGCAATTATATACGAACTCCACATCAAGGCGTTCTATGATTCCAACAATGATGGTATCGGCGACTTCAAGGGACTATTGCAAAAACTCGACTACCTGCAAGACCTTGGAGTAACGGTTATTTGGGTATTACCCTTCTACCCTTCTCCGTTGAAAGACGACGGCTATGACATAGCTGATTATTATAAAATCAATACTAATTATGGCTCAACCGATGACTTTCAGCAATTCCTAAACGAAGCGCACAGCCGCAATTTGAAAGTGATTACTGAATTAGTGATTAATCACACATCCGATCAGCACCCGTGGTTTCAACGTGCAAGGAAAGCGCCGAAAGGTTCTCCCGAACGGGAATATTATGTTTGGTCCGATGACCCGAACAAATACAAAGATGTTCGCATCATATTCCAGGACTTTGAGCCTTCAAACTGGTCGTGGGATCCTGTTGCGCAACAATATTATTGGCATCGCTTCTTTCATCATCAGCCCGATCTGAATTTCGACAATCCGTTAGTTCAGGAAGAAATTTTCAAAATACTCGATTACTGGTGTGCGATGGGTGTAGACGGATTTCGTCTGGATGCCGTTCCTTACCTATACGAACGTGAAGGCACAAATGGAGAAAACCTGCCGGAGACACATGCATTCCTGAAACGGCTGCGCAGGCATATTGATGAACACTATCCCGGTACATGCTTTTTGGCAGAAGCAAACATGTGGCCCGAAGATGCCGCATCATATTTTGGTGATGGTGACGAATGCCACATGAATTATCACTTTCCCGTCATGCCCCGCATGTTCATGGCAGTGCAGCGGGAAGACCGTTATCCGATAACTGATATTTTCGATCAGACGCCGGAAATTCCTGAAACATGTCAGTGGGCCATATTCCTTCGCAACCACGATGAACTTACGCTGGAAATGGTGACAGATGAAGAGCGTGATTACATGTATAAAGTGTATGCAAAAGATCCAAAGGCACGCATAAACCTGGGCATCAGGCACCGGCTGGCACCGTTGATGGATAATGATCGCAGAAAGATTGAGCTAATGAACTCACTCCTTTTTTCCCTGCCGGGCACCCCTGTTATTTATTATGGTGATGAGATTGGGATGGGCGATAATTTTTACCTCGGTGACCGTGATGGTGTGCGCACGCCTATGCAATGGTCGCCCGACCGCAACGCAGGTTTTTCGGCAACCAATCCGCAACGTTTGTATCTGCCTGTCATCATTGATCCGCAGTATCATTATGAAACCGTAAATGTAGAAACGCACCGGGCAAACACTTCATCTCTGTTTTGGTACATGAAGCGTATGATCAACATGCGGAAGCGGTATAGAGCGTTTGGTCGTGGTGATTTTCAGGTGGTGGACGTTGACAACCCTAAGATTCTGGCCTTCACGAGAACTTATGAAGATGAAATTCTGTTGATAGTTGTAAATCTTTCGAAGTATTCCCAGGCTGCAGAACTCGATCTTCATAACTATGCCGGCTACACGCCAATGGAAGCATTTAGCAAAAATCCGTTTCCCACTATAAAAGAAACTAATTCTTACCTGCTCACGTTAGGTCCGCATTCCTATCATTGGTTTGTGCTGGAAAAAAAGGATGAAAAGATCAGAAGTAAAAGAGACGTAAAGATGAACGTTTCTTTATGGTCCGAACTTTCGTCGCCTGCCAACTCCGAAATATTGCTTACTGAACTGCTTCCCGATTATTTGTCAAGATGCAACTGGTTTATTGGCAAGAGCAGAAAAATTTATACCATACACATTGCTGACCAAATTGAATATAAAGCGGCATCATGCCCGGTCACTTTTCTGATCATCGAAGTGGCATATGAAAGCGGTTTGCCTGAACAATATTTTTTACCGGTCGCATTCGAAAAAGGCAGAAAGGCTAAAAACCTGCAAATAGATTTTCCTCAGGCAATCATTGCAGAACTTACAATTGGAAAGGAAAAAGGCGTACTGTGTGATGCGCTCTATTTACACTCTGTACACCTGGCTCTTTTACGCAGCTTTGTTGAGGAAAAAAGCAGTTTGTTTAATGCCACTGCCACAGATGATCTGAAAAACTACTTGCAGCAGGATCCGGAACTGAGATCGAAAATGCATGAGGGGCAACAGCTGAATACCTCGATAACGTTCGACAACAAACTCTTTCTGAAGATTTACAGAAAAACTGACACCGGTGTAAATACCGACGTTGAAATAAGCCGTTATTTATCTGAAGCGAATTTTTCACACACACCAAAGTTTTTGGGTTCGCTGGAGCTAAAACTTCAGCATAATACGGTGACGCTTGCTATGGCTGAGGAAATGGTGGAGAATCACGGCGATGGAAGAAGCTTTATGCTGGAGCGAATTAACAACTACATCGAACGAATTCTTGCCCGTGAGAGAAATGTGATCTTCAACTATCCCAGGCTTGGATCATTATTCCACCCGCTTTCTTTTGACGAATTGCCGGAAGAAATGAAAGAGTTTTTAGGCGGTTCGGCGGTGGAACTGATACGAACAATTGCGTTGCGAACTGCGCAGCTTCATCGTGCGCTGGCAAATTCTGGAGAAAAGGATTTTCAACCGGAAGAATTCTCATTGCATTACCAGCGGTCTCTTTTTGCCGGTATGCAGTCTGTGGTTCGGGAAGCATTTCAAACTCTTGAAAAAAAGATTGATGTTTTACCCGAAGACTTGCAGCAACAGGCAAAAGAGTTGCTGCAAAAAAGAACAGAGTTGTTGGAGGAATTAAAAAAGATTTACTCCCGGAAATTTGACGTGCAGAAGATTCGCATTCATGGCATTTACGGTCTCAGTGAAATACTGCTGACAGGAAAAGACATCATGATCCACAATTTCAATGGAAATCCATTGCGAAGTTTCAGCGAACGACGTATAAAACGATCTGTGTTGCGGGATGTTGCTGCCATGATCAGATCGATATTCTACGTGGCTTACGAAGGCTTCATCAACAGCACACATATTACTCCCGATAAACAAAAAGACTTTTTGCCGCTAGCTGATTTCTGGGCTTTTTACATGAGCGGTTTCTTTATGCGCGAATATGTCCACTGCTTAAGTGACACCCATCTGGTACCATCAGACGAAGAAGAATTCCGAATTCTTGTTCAAACCTACGTTCTGGAAAATACCTTGCATCACTTAATTTACGAGTTGAACAACAGACCTGAGTTTGCGATCGTTCCCCTAACGATGATTAGCAATGTTCTTAGGAAAAGTACTCCAGTAGGTGGTTAATTCTTTTTATCCTTGTTTTTTCCCTTAAAGATTCTATCAATCAGCTCACCAAGGCGAGTCTTCGGCTTTTCTTCGGGTGGCGCTTCTTCCGCATTCGTTTTGGGTTTTTTCTTTTTCACCACTTTCGGTTCCTTGGGCGGGGGCTCTTTAAAATCCGTTGAATCTGCATACAACGTTGCTCCGTAAATCAGGCGGTGTTCGACGTTTGCAGACCAAACCGGCTGCGGTGCGCTGTCAATTAATACGGATTTCCCAAGATCGGAAAGTACGTTCACCGGCGGATTTCCATTGATCCACTTTTTCTGGGAGGAATCGAAGTAGAAAAAGGTCTTTTTGACTGTATCCAGGTAAACGTTTGGCTTTGGATAGAAAAAGAAAACAGGCTTAGGCGCCGGTTTCTTCTCCACTGAATTATTCGATGTATCAGAACCACACGACGCAAGTGAAATTAACAGTGCAAATGATATCAATCCTTTCATGATAAATCCTTTCTCTACCTCCAAAGAGTGTTCCAACACCTATTGTTGCTGCGGCGGCTGTGTAGTAGTTGCGTTAAATTGATCAAGAATCTTCTTGGCTGACTCATCGCCCTTCACTGCTGCTTCAGATAAAAGTTGAAGTCCTCGCCGCGTATCTTTCTCATACGTGCACCTGTTGTAATTGGTGGTGGCGAGCACCTCTTTGTTCTCTGCAAAAAGGTATAAATAACCCAATGTGGTCTTTGCAGGACTATAATCTTTGTCGCTCGCTTTTTTTACTAGTGAAATGGCCGTTGCACAATCTATTTCCGGGTTTTGATCCTGCAGTGCGAGGTTGCCATACTGATACATGGCTTCCGGCACTTCTTTATCTACCAAAGGTTTGTAAATAGCAAGTGCCTCATTCACCTGGAAATTGCGCAACAGGTTTCTGGCTTCGTCCAAACTCTTCTTATACAAAACTTCGGGACGCTGTTGACGTGCTGCAACCTGACGCTGCCATTCGTCTAACGTCAATAAATCGTCTTTTTGTATCCACCCTTTGGATATCTGTCCGCGACTGTTTGTAAACTCCGTGTACACAAATCCGCTTTTTTCTTCCAGAACGTTGATCAAATCGTCTTGTTGAAGAAAACCAGCACGCCTGGTAACGGGATCTGCATCATTATGGAAGTATGCTTTCGCCGCTCCCACTCTATATTGCGCAATGACAGTCTTTGTTTGCGGAGCCGTTGTTTGTGGTTCCTGCTTTTTTACTTCCGCCGGCGCCGGTTCAGCATCTGCATTTTTACTTTGAACATAAACGTAAGCGATACCCGCGAGCACCAGCAGTGTAATGAATGCAGCTACGAGAAAACCTGCGCCTAAACCCCTGCGCCGCCGCTGTGGATAAGCATAGTTGCCACTTAACAAGTTTTGCAAACGCTTCAATTCATGATCACGTGCATTAATCTCGTTTTGATATTTCGACAATGTCTGTTGCAGCTGCTCTTTTTCACGTCTATATTGTTCGTTTTGTTTTTTAAGCGCAATTACATTGTCCGGACCGGCAACATTTTGCACACTTGCGGGCAACGTGCTATTGATGCAAATGAACTCGTGTAAATCTGTACCGTTTAAAAATCTTTCATCGGGTTTTTTCCGCAGGCATCTGTAAACCATACTGAGAAGCCAATCCGGAATTTCAGCCTCTCTTTTCTTTTTCACATCGCTCCAATTGTCAGGCATATTTTGTTTCCGCAACTCGCGAATATCCGGCGGTGCAGCCTCGCGGTGCGCCAGCATCACAGCGTTCCGCGCAGATTCGCCTTTGTCGCCAAGGGGAAACGGAACCTGACCGGCAAGTAATTCGAAAATGACCACACCAAAACTGTACACATCACTTTGAAAAAGAAGTTCGCCTTCAGTTTGTTCGGGAGCCATGAATTCCACTGCACCTGCATGCCGAAGACTCGTGCGTCTTTGCTCATCAGACATCACAGCAAGTCCGAAGTCGAGCAAAATGTAATTGCCCGTGTGCCTATTGAACTTGACGTTATTGCTTTTTATGTCGCCATGCTTTACATCCTGTTTGTGGCAATGTGCTAAGGCATTGGAAAGTTGCTCCGCAACTTTTATTATTTCTTTGATGGTGAATAAGGCGTCGTGTGGCGGTTTAAGCAACTCCTCCAAATCCGGACCTTCTATGTATTCCATTTCGATGAAAGGGAAAGATCCTGATTCAGTGATCCCAAAGCTTAGAATTTTGACGACGTTAGGGTTCGGCTCCTGATTGACTTTTTTTAGCTTAGTTACTTCGTTTTGAAAGTCTCTGTAGTTTTTGTCGTTCTTGTCTTCCGAATGAAGTGGTGTTGGCAAAAGCTTTACAGCAGTAATGATTTCTCCAATCCGTCGCGCCTTATAAATAGAGCCCTGTCCACCGGTTTTTAGGGCACCCATATTCTCCAATCCTTCTGTGATGGTAAACACCTTCGCCATGCGGTAAATTTACTATACTTCACAAAACAGCAGGAGAATTGCTTGCGGAATTGAATTGTAAAATTTTGCAACAGTTGCGGTAAAACCTGACATTCTAGTTAACAGCAATGAGATCTTTTTTCTGCAGCCAACCTTTTGAGGTTTGCCCCTCCACATTAGTAAAGACTATGTAGATAAACTTGTCCGTTTCCTTCAGCGGTTTAAGCACCGCATTGTTCCAATGGTTGATGAAAGCTTTTCTCCGCGTGGCAACATCAGGAGCATTATGGAAGTATGCCTTAGATCGAACTTTATACAAGCTTACAGAAGGATCGTTTTCAGAAGTATCCTTTCTCAACGGCGTTGGTACCGCACTACTATCTGTAATTGGATGTACTTGGACGGGAGATTTTTTAGATGCACCGTCAATCTTATCCGATTGCTTTTTGTCGTTACCTGCTGTAGAAGTGCTCACTCCTGCATCAGCATCAGTTCGCGTTTCTGATGCAACGTTTGTTTGCTCATCAGAATTGTCGGAATTCTTTTCCTCTCCTTTTGCTGAATAGGATGAATTGTTCTCAACAGGCATCGTATTAACATTCGCAGTATCGGTGGAATCCGTTACCGACTGCGCAGAAATAGCACCCTGAGTTCTTGGATTTAACACCAGAGAATAAATGCTGATTGCTGCAAGAATGCCCGCTATGATCATCAACGCATAAAAACTTTTTTTGGGAACTGAATCTGATCTTCGGCTAACCATTGGCGTTACTGCTGCTGAATTGATCGGTGTGGCGAGCGCATCCTGTTCGTGTTGTAAGATCACTGCCCTCAACTCACGTAGCCTTTCTTCATTTTCTTCCGCTGCTTTCTGATAAACTGATAGCTGCTTTTTAAGGTCATCTTTCTCCTTCTTAAGTTCTTTGATGCGATCATCATCTGACAAATCAACAGCGGCAGCCGCACCAATACTATTTTTAACTACAAAGTCGTGCAGTTCTATCCCATCTTTAAACCTGTCTTCAGGTTTTTTCTCCAGGCAGGTGTACACTAACGTCAGCAGCCATTCCGGTACCTGCATTTCCCAATTGCGTTTTTCGGCGTCCCAACTTGAAGGAAGGTTTTGTTCACGCAATTGCATGAGATCGGGCGGAGGAGTTTCCATGTGAGAAACCATCACTGCATTACGTGCCGTTTCTCCTGAATCCTGCAGTGGAAATGGAACGCGGCCTGCTAACAGCTCGTAAATAATAACACCAAAACTGTATGTGTCTGTTTGAAAAAGTACGTCTCCCTGATTTTGCTCGGGAGCCATAAATTCAATGGCACCTGCATGCCGCAAACTTGTTCTGCGGTCTTCATCCGACATGACTGCGAGTCCAAAATCCAGCAGCATGTAATTACCGGTGCGCTGATTAAATTTTACGTTGTTGCTCTTGATGTCTCCATGTTTAATATCGCACTGATGGCAATGCGCTAACGCGTTGGAAAGATGCGTAGCAACCTTTATCGCCTCCTGAATTGTAAAAACCGGATCATGCGGCGGCTTCAACAGCTCTCCGAGGTCAGGACCCTCAATAAACTCCATTTCAATGAAGGGGAGGCACCCCGTTTCTGTAATTCCGGATCCAAGAATGGTGACGACATTCGGATTGGGTTCTTCATTTACCTTTTGAAGTTTAGCAACTTCATTTTTAAAACTTCGGTAATTCTTGTCGTTTTCATCTTCGCAGTGTATCGGTGTGGGCAAGAGCTTAATGGCCGTAAAAATTTCACCGATTCTTTTGCCTTTATATACCGAGCCCTGACCACCAGTTTTCAAAGCGCCCAGATTTTCCAACCCCTCAGTTATCGTAAACACCTTTGCCATTGTTTATTCATTCAAGTACGTGAATTGTAATAGTGCCGAATCACCCAGCAGAATTTGATCGCCTTCTTCAAGTGGGTAGCCAATTTGCGTTGTCTGCAATTTGATTAAATCTCCGTCCGCCGTTCTAACTTTTGTTTTGTTCCTCGGAGGCAGCCCGCCCGTGTCCGCAAAGAGATAAAAACCACCGGTTTCTTTATTCCACTCGATATGCGCATGGGTGCGACTGACATACTTATTACTCTGGTGTTTGTCGCCGGGAAAAGCAATCGTGTTCTCCCGCATAAACCCATCTTCCGTTTGTGCCCGTTTTTCCCTGCCAATGCAAACCTTGTTGCCTGCCGCTGTGATCGTATACTCCTGTTGCTCGGCTTCGCCTGCCAGGATTTTGATGTACGCTGTTGTAGCTTGGGAAAGCTGGGGCTGTTTTTTTGTCGATACAAAAACAGCAACGGCCAATTTCGGAGCTTTTGTCGCTTCCTTCGGAAATTCTTCTACGAACGCAGCTTCCAACGTCCAATTGTCGGGAAGTGCAATGGAGTAGTCGTCTGCTATCCGCTGAATTTCATCTCTTAGTTGATCTATGTCATCGTAGTAAACTGCTCCTTCGTAAAAGCTCTTTTCCGTCTCATCGGGAGCTATAAAAATTTGTATCCCTTTTATATTATTTCCTTCCCCGCCTTCCCATCTTCTTAACTGTTCTTTGATGAATTGAAGAAGTTGGTGGCGAATTGTTTTTACATCTTGTGTAGTCTTTTCATCATTTTTTTTGAAGATGTCGAGCATGTGTTATCTTTTTAGTCTTTCACCTATAATATTATTCAAGAAGCAGTCCATAATTTCGTCAAACGCCACAATAGTTAGAGCCCTGCAGAATCGTTTCTGATAGCGGGTTTAGGCGGTGTTGTGACGTTCGCCGGAGCAGGTTGACTGCCTCCCGCAGGAACGTTTTGCGCAGGTGATGAATTGCTGCCGCCCGGTGGAGTTCCCTCAAAGCTTTTTACGTACTTGTATTGCATCAAGAGCGGAATGATCAATCGGCCGGCAAGCGCAACAGCCTGGCTGGAACCCTTGGTTCTCTCTATTCTGATGCAAGTGACGATGTGCCCCTGACCATTCGCTTTTGGAGCAAAGAATACGTACCAACCGTCGTTGATGCGTTCACCTTTTGCAATTCGCTCCGGTGTTCCCGTTTTGCCCGCCACAAACATTTTCAACCTCTCGTACTTGGTAACGCTTTGCTCCTTCATGTATTTCGTCATCTCCTGTGCATACAGCGGATCTTTAGCGATGGGGATTCCCGGTTTCGGCTGCACCACAGAATCACTCACTTTCATTATATACCTGTTTGGCATCAGCAATCCATTATTTGCTATTCCGGAAGCAATACGTGCAATGGCAGCAGGTGGCGCAATCAGTTCTCCCTGTCCCCAGGCCATACCCGATATACCTCTTCCCCTTGTTCGTTTAATGTTGTTTGGATTGTAGCTTCTCAAACTCTGAAATTCTGTGTTCCGCCACAGCTCACGCCACTTTTCCTGTTGCTCCGTGTTGCTCCAGTTTGGCTCGTAATAATAACCACCCACCCCATGTAAAAACAATCCTGCCTGCATGTACAGCGTTCCCATTTGTTCCTGCAGCTGCTCTTCATTTGCCAGTCTTATAAAAAATGGGTTATTGGACCGAACAATAGCCCGTTCAATCGTAATGTTCCCTGCTTCATCAGGTTCCTCACTTTTGGTTCTGATAACGTCCTGCGGACGAACGAAAATGGTTTTGCGTATGGCAGCGGGACCTAGTTTGTTGAACGCCGCCAAAGCGGTGATTAATTTAGCCGTAGAACCCGGCTGTGTAGCATAAGTGAACCCAAGATCACGGGTAGTGATCCAATTCGGCAACCTGTTTTGTTCAGCAACCGACAAGGTCAGCTTCTCAGGTTCGTTGATGGGAGGCAATGGATACATTGCTGAAGCCAAAACATCGCCTGTTATGTCTTCCATAATTACAACTGAAATCCGCTGGTTTTTAAAAGTATCCACAGCCAACGCCTGTTGAATTTTTGTTTGCAATGCAGCATCAACAGTCATGTGCACATCCCGATTTCTT
Organism: Bacteroidota bacterium; assembly: GCA_023436425.1. GTDB lineage: Bacteria > Bacteroidota > Bacteroidia > Chitinophagales > Chitinophagaceae > Flavisolibacter. The sequence goes on from JAEZJD010000056.1 coordinate 15,737, forward strand.
TTTTTGAAATCTTCAACCGCTTTGCTATTTATTCCGGCAAGGAGCAAAGGTGCTAAAGCGCTGTAGTCGCGTCGTGCCACTGTCATCTCTGTTGATTGCCGTGGCAGAAAACGATTTTCGCGGAAACGTGTAGCAGCAACGGGAAAATTCACTGTGGGAGTAGGAAATCCTCTTAATTCGGCAATGTGTTCGTACTCTGCAAAATAGCCATTCGTCCCCCCCATGAAAATGCCTGTATTGAAATCTCCTGTCCAAAAAAACGTTTGATCAGCGAATGGATAATATCTATCCAATCGCCTGTGTTGCAGCAGCTGCAGGTAGTTTGGATCGATGCCGATCCGTGCAATTGAATCCATTTGCTTCCGCACAAATTCCGGCTTGCTTGTCGCAAGCAACATGCTGTTGCGATCATACAAATTGCCAGCACCCAAACGGTTCATTAAAATGGCAATACGCGGATTATAGCTAAACATTCGCGATCCGCTTCTGTCAGCCACAAGTGAAGGCTGCACCACCCACTTTTTGTTGTTGAATAAATACTGTGAGACAGTCACACTCAGTAGCACAATTCCCACTAAAGCGGCGGCGAGGGCGGGAACAAGATTTCTGTCCTGTCGCGTAGCAATATATTTCATCTGCACCTCGCTTCCGCTGACGAGTGATGCCGAGAGTAAAAATCCCGCGGCAAGCATGTTCATGATTAGCGAAGAACCCCCATAACTCATGAAGGGCAGCGAAACTCCCGACAACGGCAATGCACCCGTTGAACCTCCAGCAATGAGCAGAAACTGAACAAAGGTGGCAATGCCAATTCCGGAACACAGATAGAAGAGAAATGGCCTGCCGCTGTGGCGCCCAATGATCACCGAACGATGAAAGAAAATAAGAAACAAAACAAAAATGCTCAGTATGCCCGCCCATCCAAGTTCCTCTCCTGCTGAAGGCAATATCATGTCGGTATGGGCCTCAGGAATCGTTTTGGCGAATCCTTCACCGATGCCCTGACCTTGAATGCCTCCGCTCGACATCGCCCAGATCCCATTTGCAATTTGGTCTCCCCCAAATACTTCATTGTCCCACGGATTCTGCCAAATTGCTTTTCTATCCACAAGCCTCTGAACAGGACCGGGAAAAAGACGATCGAGATACGGCACTTTATCTAACAAAAGAAATCCTGCAATGATTACAAGCACCATGATAGCTGATTCGCTGATTTGCTTACGAACAAACAGCATGGAGATAATCAAAATGCCGGCGGTGATGGCGGTTGCCAGCAATACGTTCTTCAATAACCAGATTGCTAAAATGTAGAGAATTACAGAACCGATGGCATAGAAAAAGTCGCCGCGGGAAAAAGAAAATAGAATGATAAACGTAAAACACACGACCATCGCCGGACCTAAATCGCCGAGAATGAGAAAGAGAAAAATAGCAGCAACGATGGCGATTAACGCAGTTGAGAAAAAAGACCAACGTCGCGTCCACCGCGCATACTCGGAGATAAATTTTTCGTTGGTTGTAAAAAATGCAGCAAGGAAAATTACGAGAAGGAACTTAACAACTTCGCTCGGTTGAAATCCGAACAGGTTTACTTTCACACCGCTACCTTCGGGACCTGACCCGAATAAAATGGTGAGTACAAGCAGCCCAACTGCTGCAAGTGCCCACGGCCATCCGTTCGCCGCTTTTTCATTTTCCCGAAAAATGAACATGCGGAAAAAGCCTGAATCAATCGTGAATTTCTTTAGATCAAAAAGAAGAAAAAGGCACATACCGACGATGCCTCCGGCGAAATAAAAAAGCGTTGTTTTCCCGAAAAAGCGATCACGCAGAGGATCTTGCAAACTCAAAAGCGTGAGAATAGAAATTCCTGTAAGCAACATGACTACGGGCAGTATGAACTGATCGGCATTGCGAAAGCGGGCACTGAGAATAATATGCAGTAACCAATAGCCGAGAAAAAAACCGATTACAATGATCAGAAACCATTTATTCACCTCTTCGGGCATGCGCACAATCAGTGCTTTTTCTTTTTTCAGAATGTTGAAGTCCCTCGTGGAAAACAGTTTAATGGTATGCGGCGATTGATGAAAAGTGAACCGCACATCGTCATCCAATCTTTCGACGCCCTTCGATGGCCCAAATTGAAAACCCGGCTTTAACGGCAACACCTCAAAGGCTTCATTGTCCGGCAACCCCGTAAAACTGAATTTCCCATCCGCATCTGTCCGGGCGTAGGCAGTTAGCGATTGCAGCTCCTGTTGCTTAGCCGAGTCGGTGATGTAGGTTCTTTTTACTGTCGGCGTAGCAATGGTCTTCAATCCCGTCACTTCTTCAACATCGCCATACAAGCTATCCTGCGGCAATATCAACTGCAGCCTTACCAGCACCCCTGATACCGGTTGCTTTTCATTAAGTATGCGTCCGCTGATGGAGTGATTACCCATGGCGACAGGCGTGGCAGAAGGCAAGGGAACCGGAGCTCTTTTCTCCTGCTCGTATCTTACTGAATCCTCATCGGTGAAGCCGATTAATTGCTTTGATAATCTTACACGCTTTTTGAACGACTCTCCCCCTTTTGCAAATGCCTCATCAACATTTACTTCAAAATTTTTCTTATTCAACTCACCGATGTTGTCCATTTCCTCAGTCTCTGCCCTCATGGCTCGACCAACCACTGTTTTGACAAGTGCTATATCGCGTGGGTCTTCATAATAAAATCCTTTTTGCAGCAACGACTGAATGCGTGCATCCCGCTGATCTGAATTCAGGTTGATGATAGTGCCGTTCGCAAGCCGCTGAGGCACTTCCTGAAAC
>JAEZJD010000131.1 GCA_023436425.1 Bacteroidota bacterium
TGGCGGTAGCATGCACTTTTTCGGAAAAAAGCAAAACTTTTATGGTGGGCATGGAATTGTGGGAGCTCAGATAGGAACTGGTGCCGGATTAGCTTTCGCTGAAAAATACAGAGGCACAGAAAATGTCGTTCTCACTTTCTTTGGCGATGGTGCCGCACGTCAGGGTATGCTGCACGAGGTCTTCAACATGTCAATGACATGGGAGCTGCCTGTAATTTTCATTTGCGAGAACAACAATTATGCAATGGGAACTTCTGTGCAACGCACCTCAAACATTATCGACATTTACAAACTCGCTGATGCCTATGAAATGCCGGGTGATGTAATTGACGGCATGAGCGCAGAAGCAGTACATGAAGGTGTTTCAAGAGCTGTGAAGAGAGCAAGAGAAAAAGGCGGTCCGACGTTGCTGGAAATAAAAACCTACCGATACAAAGGCCACTCAATTTCGGACCCACAGAAATACAGAACGAAAGAAGAAGTAGAAGAATATAAAGGCAGAGATCCCATTAATGCACTACTGAAAACAATTCAGGACAACAAAATTGCTACGCAAGAAGAAATCAAAGGCATAAACGAAAGGGTAGAGCAGGCGGTAGCAGAAAGTGTGAAGTTCGCGGAAGAGTCTCCGTGGCCGGATGACAGCGAAGTTCTGAAAGACGTTTATGTCGATCCAAATTATCCTTTTATAACTGATTAATACCACCATTCAATTTTATCTATTCATGGCCGAAGTAAAACATGCACGTCACGCAACAGAAAGCGAAGTAATAGTGGAACGTGCCAAAGATTTTTGGGAGAAGTATGGACGTGTGCTCACCATCGTCAGTGCTGCAATTATTTTGTTGGCAGGCGGTTATTTAATTTATAAAAACTTTGTAAAAGCACCCAAGGAAAGAAAAGCAGCAGAAGCCATGTTTAGGGCTGAAGAATATTTCAGAAGCGATTCTGTTCGCCTTGCGCTCAATGGTGATGGCATGAACCCCGGTTTTGAAAAAGTAATTAGTCAATATGGTGGAACGAAGGCCGGTAATCTGGCAAAATTTTATGCCGGAACTTCCTATTTAAGATTAGGCGATTTCAACAAAGCAGTAAAATATCTGAAAGACTTTGAAACAGATGCAAAGCAAATTCAGGCAAGAGCATATAAACTTTTAGGAGATGCTTATGCAGAACAGGGAAAAACAAAAGATGCTTTTGAAAGTTATAAGAAAGCAGCACACGAATTTGAAGTGGATGAAATTGCATCGTCTGAAGCACTGTTTATGGCCGCCTACCTTGCCGACAGAGTTCTCAATGATAAGCAGCAAGCAATCGACCTTTACAAAGAGCTAAAGAAAAATTACAGTAACACACAATACGGTTTTGAGGCGGATAAATACCTTGCAAGATTAGGCGTTTACAACACCGAAGAATAATGGCAGACATAGCCAACAGCAATTTATACAACTTTCAGGGCATCCCGAACATTGAGGATGCCCTTGTTGTTTTGGTGAAAACCGAGTGGAATGCACCAATCGTCGATAAACTGGAAGCAGGTTGTCAGTCGGTTCTTCAAAGCCACAATGTTCGAACCGAAACGGTCGTCGTGCCGGGTGCCGTTGAAATTCCATTTGCCATTCAACAATATTGGACAAACAATAAAGTACCTGCTGCTTTTGTAGCACTTGGATGCGTAATTCGCGGCGGCACACCTCACTTTGAATATGTTTGCCAATCAGTGACAACAGGTATAACGCAACTAAATCTATCCCTTCCTGTGCCGGTTATTTTCGGTGTACTAACTGTTGACGACGTACACCAGGCTGAAGACCGCGTTGGTGGCCCACATGGTCACAAAGGAGAAGAGGCCGCAATGACAGCCATCAAAATGATTGCCTTAACTCAAAAAATGAAAGAACAGAAGTTGCGATGAATGTGCAGTTGTTTATACCTTGCTTTGTTGACCAACTGTTTCCTGATACTGCTTTCAACATGATTAAAGTGTTGGAAAAAGCAGGCTGCGATGTGAAATACAATGCAGATCAAACCTGCTGCGGGCAACCCGCTTTCAATGCAGGATTTTGGGATGATGCACGGTCTGTCTGCACTAAGTTTTTGAAAGACTTCAACTCGTCAGATGTGATCGTTGCGCCCAGCGCCAGTTGCGTTGGGTTTGTTCGTAATTACTATGGGACGTTGTTTGAAAATTCATCTTACCACAATGATGTAAAAGCCTTGTCAGCAAACATTTTCGAACTGTCGGAATTTCTTGTCCGCAAAATAAATCGTACTTCTTTTGGAGCTACCTTGGAAGCTAAAGCAACGTATCATGATTCTTGCGCGGGATTAAGAGAATGTACGATCAAGAATGAACCAAGAACGCTACTGGCAAACGTGTCAGGTCTTGAGTTAGTGGAAATGGACGACGTGGAGACTTGCTGCGGATTCGGAGGAACGTTTGCTGTAAAATTTGAACCAATCTCAATTGCAATGGCTGAACAAAAAGTAGAGCATGCGTTAGCAACCGGCGCAGAATTTCTAATTTCTACAGACTTGTCGTGCCTGATGCATTTGCAAGGGTTCATCAATAATAAAGGATATTCGTTGCGAACAATGCATATTGCCGACGTGCTCGCACACGGCTGGTGAGATTTCATACAAAACTCTCATTGTAATGAACTATTGGCTTGTAAAATCGGAACCCTTCAAATACAGTTGGGATCAGTTCGTAAAAGATGGACAAACTTTTTGGAATGGCGTTCGCAATTATGCAGCGAGAAATAATCTGAAGGCGATGAAAAAAGGAGACCAGGTATTTTTTTATCACAGCAATGAAGGCTTGGAAATTGTCGGAATTGCTAAAGTGGTGAAGGAAGCGTACCAGGATCCAACCACCGATGACGAGGCGTGGGTAGTCGTCGAACTAAAACCTGTAAAAAAACTAAAAAAACCTGTTTCGCTTAATCAGATAAAAGGCGAGAAAAAATTACAGAATATGGCACTGCTACGCCTCAGCCGTTTGTCGGTGCAACCAGTAACTAAGGAAGAGTGGGATGTGGTAATAGGACTTGCACGATAATAAGAAGCTGTTTGCATTTCTCTTTTTTGCTTTGTATTTAGTCCGATTGCCGATGCACCGCATCAATTGAAAACGCGGGAATGCAAACACTCCAATACTCGCACTCTTCATCGAAAGGATTTGAATAGCGCACTTTCGTTCCTGCTTTTATCAATATACTTTGTCCTTGCTCCAAAATAATTTGTTCTCCGTCAGCTTCAATCATTTTCTTGCCGCTGCATAGCAGGGTGTATTCATCAAAGTCGGGAGTCTGAAACGGTTCGCTCCAACCGGGAGGCGCTACCATTCTTGCAATACTGATATTTTCCTTACCTGTTGATGCTAACCCTTCGTGTTCCTCGATCAACTTTCCGTCGGTGGTGGGAACAATGAAAGGCGCGGTTTGTATAAAATACGGCATTAATGAATGTTGTCTGTAGATAAAAATAGGTTTCCGTCTTTTTCCTGCACGAGATAAGTTGCGATGTTTTCATTCGCGGGACCCGCTTTTACCGCACCTGTGGTTACATCGAATTGCGAACCGTGCCAGGGACACTGAACTGTTCCGCAAATCATTGCTCCCCCTGCAAGCGAGCCGCCGCGATGAGTGCAACGATCATCAAATGCGACATATCCATTCTCCGTTCTGGCAAGAACGATTCTTTTATCTTTCAAATGAATTAGTTTCATTTGATTCAACTTCAATTCATCTGTTGCGCCGAGAGGTTCATCAGTATTGTCAAGGTGAATTTCTTTCCATTTGCCCGCAGAAGCATACCGCGGATCAACGCCAATTTGATTGCGGTAAACGAGTGTGCCGCCGAGCCAGCCTGCTATTGACATTACGACAACCCCAACCAGTTCCAAAACAACGATAAGCCACTCGTTTGCTCCTGTTGTTCTTCTGTAAAAAATCACAACTAGAAAGATCAGCACATTGGTTACGTTTAGCACAGCATGTTTTGTCGCACGCTTCTTTGCTGAACTTTTTGGTGGCACAGTGTTGAAATAATCTATGGCACCCGGAACTGCTGCGAGCAATCCGCCGGCAACACCGGCAATGCAGAGATAATAACCTGCAGTCGATAATTGGGCTTTTGCGAAAACGATAGACAGCAGGTCAAACACGAAAGCTCCTATAAAAAATGCTATTGGAAATACAATCAGAATAGGATGCAACGGGTGACTTTTTATGCTTGCCTTACTTCTCATTGTTTGAAATTAAAAATTCTCGGCCACAGTAAATTTGATTATGAGGAAAAAGTTAGTTGTGCTAACCGGAGCAGGAATTAGCGCAGACAGCGGTTTAAAAACGTTCCGCGATTCAGATGGATTGTGGGAAGGGTTTGATATCAATGAAGTGGCAACAGCAACGGCATGGAAAAAAAATCCCTCTCTTGTGCTTGAATTTTACAATATGCGTCGGCGAAGTGTAAAGGAAGCAAAACCAAACGAAGCTTATTTTATTCTTGCTGAACTAGAGAGAGACTTTGATGTTCAGATTGTGACGCAAAACATTGATGACCTGCACGAACGTGCAGGTTCTACCAATATTCTGCATTTACACGGCGAAATATTGAAGATGCGCAGTGAAAGGAATGATACGTTAATCTATCAGATTGATTCAGATATGAAGATAGGCGACAAAGCTGCAGATGGCTATCAATTACGACCGCATATTGTGTGGTTTGGAGAGCCGGTGAGCCTGATAGAAACTGCTGCAGAAATCGCGAAAACTGCGGATATTTTTCTTATCGTCGGAACATCACTCGTTGTTTATCCAGCAGCCGGATTAGTGAACTATGTTCAAAAGCACGTCCCAAAGTTTATCGTGGACAAAAAGATTCCGTGTACTTCATCAATCAACAACCTCACGGCTGTTGAAAAAGGTGCGTGCGAAGGAATGCGAGAAATAAAAATAATGCTTCAAAAACTTGTTTAGAGCTTTTGTGTTTGCTCACTAAAATTAATGTTGTGAAATTCCAATTCTTTCAGAACCGGCTCATAAATTTCTTTACTCGTGGGAATGTGCAGTCCCGTTAAATTCAGCTGCCCGTTTAATATCAACTTCGTTGCAATGGCTAATGGAAGACCAACTGTTTGTGCCATTGCAGTCCTATTTTGGTTTTCACCTGTTACAAGCATCGTAGCCGTTGTTTTAAAGTCCTCTTCCTCTTTTTCAAACTCTATTTCGTGCAGCATCACAACGAGGTCTTTATCATCTGCTTTAAGCGCCAGCTTTTTTTCCAATGCAAACTGAAGCACATCTGCAGCGCTGCACTTTCCTTTGCTGATCTTTGTTTCTTCATCATCCATTCCAAGGAAAAAAAGTTGCTTAAGCGTTAGGCTTGCGTCGTGCATGCGATCTGCGAGGGTTGCTGCAGCATTGATTTTCAAATTGTCTATGTCAATTTCCTGAAGATCGCCTTCTTCATTTACCATCATAAATTCATCTACCTGCTCTACACCTTTTTCTGCAGCTTCTTCTTCTAATTTTACCAGGTGCACTAGCTCCGAAAGCAATGTTTTTGTAGAATCGAACTGCTCGCGAAGCTTTTTTTCCAGCCACTCACTAAATCCTTTTTGATCCATGTGCTCTTTGAACCATGCTGCCAACGTTTTGCCGTCTGTTTCGTAGAAATCGTTTTCGGAAGTAAGGTCAAGATCAATGACATTTTTCCAGCCATAAATAAAGTCCGGATGCCGCAGCGTTGTTCTGATAAAAGTTTGAGCATCGGTCAAATTGTACAACGAACTGTATTTGAGCGAATCCCGGTTCGGATACCAACACAGAACGTCGTGACCGGGCACAGAAACATACTTTTTCTCCGCAAACAATTCATGGTATCCGAGCTCCTTCAGCTCATTATTTTCTTTAAAAAAAGCACCGGCCTTTCCTGCCATCACAACGTTTTTAGGATTCCAGCTCACTTTGTAGTGCCACGGATTGTCATCACTTTCCGGTGCTACTAATCCGCCGCAATGCGAAATGAACGATGTGATTTGTCCTCCTTCTTCCTTAATATCAGAAATTAACCTCATTGCACTCATGTGATCAATTCCGGGATCCAGCCCCATTTCACACAAAAACAAAACTCCATGCTCGCGGGCTTCTTCAGCAAGAGACCGCATTTGTTCGTCTACATACGACGCTGTAATCATTGGCTTTCGAAACTGCAGACAATCTTTCGCCACTAAAAAGTGCAGGGCAGGAGGGAGGAGAGAAATAACAACATGCGATTGCTCCACCAGATAATGACGAGCTGCTTCCTCGTTAATGTCGAAAGAAATTGCTTTACCAAAAATAGAATTGCCGATTTTTTGTTCTGCAAGTTGAAGGTCAGCATCAACAACCGTTAACTGCCAATGCTCTGTTTCAGCATGGTGCAATAAATAGTCGATGAGTACAGTTGAAGATTTGCCTGCTCCAAAAAGTAAAATGTTCTTCATTTCGGTGTAAAGTAGTTAAAAAAAATGCCCCGTAAAAACGGGGCGACTACACGCAAAAAGCTGAAAAAAATTATTGTGCATCTACATCAACAATTCTGTATCGCACCTTTACGCCCCGGCTGCTTGACGGTACAGAAACGCTTTTGCTGCCGCCAGGTTGTATGTTTCTTGCCTCCACTGTTTCTGTACCAACCACAGAGCCATTCGGCTTCAGAAAATCCACTTGAACAGTTGCCTTGTCAATTGTACTTCCGGAACTATTGCTCACCTGCAATTGCAGATTACTTACGCCGCCTAACACGCCGACTTTATAATCGTTTGCAGAAAGCGAAACCTGTGAACGCACATCCTTAGCGGGTTTTTTCGCTTCTTTTGGTTCTTCTTTCGGTTCAGCTGATTGAGATTGATCGACAGGCGCTGCGGCAACCGCATCCTGTTTCACATCTTTTCCGTCCTGAGGCTTTTCTTTTACCGCAGCAGCTTCGACAGGCTTAGACTCATTAATAATTTGTTGCTTTTCGGATTCCGTTGGTTTTGCAGGAAGCGATTCTTCAGGTATTTGCAGTTGTTCTTCCGTCAACGCTGCCGTTTGTACAGGAGGCGTCTGCGCGGGAGCCATAGCAGCATGTGCCGATTCATAACTGATGGACTGAATTTCAGTTGCCTGCGACGATGCGATGGGAGTCTCTGTGTCGAAAGTGGCTACAATACTTTTTACGATGTATGCAGCCATCGCTGCTCCAATCACAACCATTAGCAACGCCATGATGTTGCCTTCCCAAACGAAACTTCTCCTCGTTCTGTTTGTTGGCAGCGTAATTCCTTCATACATCTCTTTGCTCACATCGGCATAAATATCATACACCGGAATAGCTGCTGTTTTTTCGTGTAGGTCAGGCTTTATCGTAGTTGTAGTGTTTTCAACGGATGCAACGTCCGTGGCTCGGCTTGTACTCGAAACCGCCTTCGGAGCCGACGGTGCAGTCACGGTTGGCTTCACAAAGGTTTTCAACTCTTTAATTTCTGTTGGATAGTTCCAACACTGGCTATGTCCTTCAATCCAAACAAGATCGAAAGGTTGTAGTTGTTTCTGTTTGATTTCGTTTAGTGTATAGGGACCAGATTGTTCATTATCCCGCAACAGCAAGTAGCTCTTCATAATCTTCACTTTTGGGTTGCCCAACAAGAACAGAGAAAATTTTATGCCTATATTTTTGTAGATTTTTCGCGGCTTTCAGAAGATTAACAGGTTGTTCCCACTTAGTGGAAAAGTAAAGGCAAAATGCAGCAATTTTCATCAGGTAAATCGCCTGAAAAACGGTAAATTTGCACACCTGAATTTCACAGGTTTTAATTGACAGAATGGAAGATAATTTGCAGCCGCAAGAGACCTCAGATTTCAATAGAATAATTCCCATCAACATAGAAGAGCAAATGAAGACCGCATACATTGATTACTCAATGTCGGTCATCGTAGGCCGTGCTCTTCCGGACGTTCGCGATGGACTTAAGCCCGTGCATCGGCGCATTTTACATGCGATGAACGAAATTGGTATGGGACCGACCCGTCCATACCGCAAATGTGCTCTTGTAGTTGGGGAAGTTTTGGGTAAATATCACCCACATGGTGATACTGCCGTGTACGACGCACTGGTGAGAATGGCGCAGGAGTGGAACATGCGCTACCCTGTGATTGACAAGCAGGGAAACTTCGGAAGCCAGGATGGTGAAGGTCCCGCAGCGATGCGTTACACCGAAAGCCGTATGACCCGGTTAGCCGAAGCCATGCTGCAGGATATTGAAAAAGATACGGTAGATTTTCAGCTTAACTACGACGACTCCAGGCAGGAGCCCACAGTGCTGCCCACACGGATACCGCAACTCCTTGTAAACGGATCCAGCGGAATTGCCGTGGGAATGGCAACGAACATGATGCCCCACAACCTTTCCGAAGTGGTAGACGGCTGCATTGCATACATCAACAATCGTGAGATTACAGTAGACGAGTTGATGCAATATGTGAAAGCTCCTGATTTTCCCACCGGTGGAACTATTTACGGAATGGAAGGAGTGAAGGCAGGTTTTCATTTCGGCAGAGGTAGGGTAGTGCTCAGGGGCAAATTACACGTGGAGACAAAGCCGAGCGGAAGGGAGCAGATAATTGTAACCGAAGTTCCCTATCAGGTCAACCGCGATGCGCTTTGCGATCGTGTGGGTCAATTGGTGAATGAAAAAATAATTGAAGGCATCGCTCACATTAATAACGAATCAAATAAAAAAGAAGGTACACGAATAGTTATCGACCTAAAACGCGATGCTGTCGCTAATGTGGTGATCAACCAACTATACAAGTTTACAGAACTGCAAACGAGCTATGGCATCAACAACGTGGCACTCGTGAGAGGTCGTCCGCGCATCTTGAACCTAAAGGAGCTTGTAAGTGAATTTGTAGACTTCCGCCACGAAGTTGTTGTCCGCAGAACAAAATTTGAGCTTAGGGAAGCCGAGAAAAAAGCTCACATTCTTCAGGGATATCTAATAGCCTTAGATCATTTGGATGAAGTAATCGCTTTGATCCGTGCATCTGCCACCCCTGAGGTAGCAAAAGATTACCTGGTGAATGCCGGATGGGGTCTGGACGAAATACAGGCAAAAGCCATTTTGGAGTTGCGTCTCCAACGTCTCACTGGAATGGAAAGGGACAAGATTCGTGAAGAGTACGATGAATTGATGAAGCTCATTGCTCATCTGAAAGATATCCTTGCGAATGAGCCGTTAAGGTTTGAAATTATCACCAATGAACTTTTAGAGGTTAAAGAGAAATTTGGAGACGAAAGAAAAACCGACATCACGTTCCTTGACAATGAGGTAAGCATTAAAGACTTGATTAAAGAGGAAGATGTAGTAATCACGGTTTCACACCTTGGCTACATAAAAAGAACGTCAGCCTCGGAATACCGTTCCCAAAAGCGTGGTGGACGAGGAGTGATGGGTGGCAAAACAAGGGAAGAAGACTACATAGAACATTTGTTTGTCGCGTCAACGCATCATACGCTTTTGTTCTTTACAGAAAAAGGCCGTTGCTATTGGCTCAATGTGTATCAAATTCCGGAAGGCGAGAAGAACAGCAAGGGCAGGGCAATTCAAAATTTGTTGCAAATCTCTCCGGATGACAACATCAGAGCTGTGATAGATGTGAAGGATCTGCAGGACATAGAATTTATTAAGAATCATTTCATTGTTCTTTGCACCAAAAAAGGAGTTATTAAAAAAACCGATCTCGCGGACTTTAGCAGACCCCGCCAAACGGGTGTCAATGCCATTACCGTATTGGAGGGAGACCAACTTCTTGAAGCAAAGCTCACCGATGGAGACTGCGAAATAATGATGGCCATCAACACGGGCAGAGCCATCCGTTTCCCCGAAAGCAAAGTTCGTCCAACAGGCAGGGGAGCCATCGGGGTGACAGGTATAGAAGTGGAGGATGAGACAGAAGAAGTAGTGGGAATGATTTGTGTAAATCCCGAAAACCATAAGGACAGGACTGTTTTGGTGGTGAGTGAAAAAGGCTACGGAAAGCGAACCCCTGTGGATGAATACCGCATGACGAACCGCGGTGGCAAAGGGGTGAAAACAATTAACGTTACAGGAAAAACCGGCAGGCTGGTGGGCATTCTCGATGTGGCGGAAAAAGAAGACCTGATTATCACCTGCAAAAGCGGCGTGACGATCAGGATGAAAGTTGCCGACATAAGCGAGCAGGGACGAGCCACCCAAGGTGTTAAGCTTATCAGAATAGATGAAGGAGATGAAATTGCAGGAATCTCGAAAATAGATGAAGAAGAAACAGTTAGCGAAATCAACGGAGAAGTCGTTGAAAGTTCTCAAACAACCATTTCGACAGAAAACCCATCTGATGATGAGAAAATAACCGGACCTTCTGAAAATGAGAACCCAGATCCACTAACTTAAAAACAACTCACAAATGCGTAAACTAGTTATTGCAGTAGTAGTGGCAGCAGCATCTCTATCAGCTGCTTACGCTCAAAAAGACGATTGCACCAAAGATGTTCAGGAAAAGTTTTCCAAAGGAAAATATGACGAAGCCAAGGAAAAAATCGACAAAGCATTGGCC
>JAEZJD010000107.1 GCA_023436425.1 Bacteroidota bacterium
GATTAGCTTGTGCAGCACCGAAGAAAAGTTTGATGAGGCACTGCAAAGAATACGACAATCAGTAAATCATTGACACAAATGACAAAACAGCAACCTACCGTTGATAATCAAAATTTGGGTACGGTTACCATTGTCGGAACAGGGCTGATCGGCGGATCTATGGCTATTGCCGTAAAGGAAAAAGGATTGGCTGAAAAAATCATTGGGGTGGAAGCTAATTTGGCGCATGCTCAAAAAGCGCTGCAACTTGGATTGGTAGACGAAATTGCAGATCTGCAAACAGCAGTTCAAAAATCCGATTTGATTGTACTTGCAGTGCCGGTGAATTCGGTGGAAGAACTGCTGCCTGCAATTTTAGACGGTGTGACGGAGCAGGTTGTGATGGATGTGGGTTCAATAAAAAATGGCATTTTAGCTGCCGTCGCAAATCATCCCAACCGTGGCAGGTTTGTGGCCACGCATCCAATGTGGGGAACAGAATACAGCGGTCCCGAAGCAGCTGTGCACGGTGCATTCAAAGGTAAAGCAGCTGTTATCTGTGATCCGCAGTCTTCGGATAAGGGTGCGCTGGACTTAGTCGAAAATCTATATCAAAATCTTGAAATGCATGTAGTGCACATGAATGCGACAGAGCATGATGTACATGTTGCTTATGTTAGTCACATATCGCACATAACTTCTTTTGCACTTGCAAATACAGTGTTGGAAAAAGAACGTGAAGAGGATGCAATATTTGAATTAGCGAGTGCGGGTTTTGAAAGCACTGTGCGCCTCGCCAAAAGCAATGCAGCAATGTGGGTGCCGGTGCTGATGCAAAACCGCGATAATGTGTTGGATGTGTTGAACGAACACCTGACTCAGTTAAGAAAATTTAAAGCTTGTTTGGAAAAGGAGAACACAAAGTACCTTGAGGAACTGATTGAGAATGCCAACAAAATCAAACGAATTATAAAATGAATTCTGCGCCCGTCGAAAAGATTTACCGAACGTACAAGAATTCCGCACAGCAGGAACGTAAGCTCAGTACAAAGCGGGTCGTGGAAATCAAAAAAATTAAATTATGCAAACGATAGAGCACCACAATAAAGAAATATTGATGGAAAAGTGGAACAAACGTCCGCTGATAATTTCCGGACCATGCAGTGCTGAAACCGAGGAACAAGTGCTAGAAACTGCCACGCGGTTAGCACAAACTAATAAGGTTGATATGCTGCGTGCCGGTGTTTGGAAGCCGCGAACACGCCCGGGCAGCTTCGAAGGAATAGGGGCAAAGGCGCTGCCGTGGCTGCAGCAAGCGAAAAAGCAAACCGGTTTGGCCATTGCCGTAGAAGTAGCCACTGCAAAACAAGTGGAGGTTGCGTTGCATTTCGATGTGGATGTGCTGTGGATCGGTGCGAGAACGACAGTGAACCCTTTCAGTGTGCAGGAAGTGGCTGATGCATTGCGCGGCGTAGAAGTTCCGGTGTTGATCAAAAACCCGATTAATCCTGATCTCGAGCTTTGGACCGGGGCGCTGGAACGGGTGCAAAAGGCAGGCATAAAAGACGTAGGGTTAATTCATCGGGGATTCTCCTCATATGGCAACACTGAGTACAGGAATGCACCTATGTGGCATTTAGCTATTGAAATGAAGCGCCGGTATCCGGAACTGCCGTTGATCAACGATCCATCACACATTTGCGGTCGCAGAGACATTCTGCTTGAAGTAGCACAAAAAGCTGCCGATCTGGACTACGACGGATTAATTATCGAAACACACATCGATCCGGAAAAAGCGTGGAGCGATGCGCAACAACAAATTACACCGGAGCAGTTGAATGAATTGCTTGGGGAAATCGTTTGGAGAAAAGAAGACATCGCATCGGTGGAGTTTCACCAGGCATTGGAAAAGTTGCGCCACCAAATAAACCATTTGGATGATGAACTGATGCAAATACTGGGACAGCGAATGAAAGTAGCTGAGAAGATTGCGGAATACAAAAAAGACAACAACATTACCATCCTGCAGACAAACCGCTGGAACGAAATATTAGACAGAGCTTGTAAACGGGCGGAAAAATTGGGTTTGAGTAAAGAATTTATTACAAAATATTTTGATGCAGTTCACATGGAAAGCATCAGCCATCAAACAAAAATTTTCAACAGCTGATGCGTAAGAAAACGTTCCGGTTCAGCAGCGCTTCTGTTGATTATTACTTTGATGCAAAATTCTCGTTGCTAAAGCAAATTGTAGATGTTAATAGAGCCGTCATCATAACGGACGAAAAAGTCTTTCAACTTTATGAAAACAGGTTTCAAAGTTTCAATACAATTGTTGTACAAGCTGGTGAGCAATTCAAAATTCAGGCGACCGTCAGTTCTGTTGTTGACCAGTTGATCCAAATGCACGCTGACAGAACAACAACTATAGTTGGTGTTGGCGGCGGCGTAATTACCGATTTAACCGGATTCATTGCTTCCATTTACATGCGCGGAATCTCCTTTGGATTTCTGCCAACGACGCTGCTGGGATTAGTAGATGCATCAATTGGCGGAAAAAACGGGATCGACGTTGGCGTGTACAAAAATATGGTGGGATGTATCAGGCAACCGTCTTTCATTCTCCATGATTTATCGTTTTTAAAAACACTGCCTGAAAACGAATGGAGGAATGGTTTTGCCGAAATTATCAAGCATGCTGCAATAAAAGATGCTGCGATGTTCAAAGAACTTGAAGCAAACAGCATTGAGTCTTTTTGGAAGAAAAAAGCCCGGCTGGCAGATTTGGTTTGGCGAAACACGTTATTGAAAACAAAACTTGTGCAGCAGGACGAATTTGAAAAAGGAGATCGCAAACTGCTCAACTTTGGACACACTTTAGGGCATGCTCTGGAGAACCAATCTAATTTTTCGCATGGTGAAGCTATTTCGGTGGGTATGGCTGCTGCTGCCGGTATCTCTGAAAAACTCACAGGCTTCAAAGGAGCAAAGCGTCTGGTGAATTTATTGGATAACTATGGTTTGCCTACGGTTGCATCGTTCGACAAGGAAAAAGTTATGGACGTGCTTAAGATGGATAAGAAGAAAACAAAAAATTCTGTGAGCTACATTCTCCTTGATAAAATAGGCAAGGCAACAATCAAAGAAATTCCATTCGAACAACTTTATCAGCTTTTATGATGCAGGCGATAATACAACCCTCAACAATCTCGGGAAGCATCACTGCGCCAGCTTCCAAAAGTGTGATGCAGAGAGCCTGTGCGGCAGCTTTAATAAAAGGGGGCACCACGATTTTGCATAATGCCGGAACATCTGCGGATGATAACGCAGCATTAGACATTATTCAGAAGTTGGGTGCAACAGTCGAATATTTAGGAGAAAAGTTGCTTATCAAAAGCAACGGAATTCAACCGGCAGGTGATGTACTTAATTGTGGCGAAAGCGGATTATCGGTAAGAATGTTTACGCCTATAGCTGCCCTCAGTAACAAGGAGCTTTTGGTCATCGGTGGGGGAAGTTTAACCAAACGTCCGCTGGGTTTTTTTGATCGTGTGTTTCAGCAACTTGGCGTCGATTGCAGCAGCAACAATGGTTTGCTTCCGCTGCAGATTAAAGGTCCGCTGCAACCGAAAAATATTGATATTGATGGCTCTTTATCGTCTCAATTTGTTACCGGTTTATTCTTCGCGTATGCAGCTGCGGATGCAGCCAACGTCACGGTAAGAGTGAGCAATTTAACCAGCAAACCCTACGTGAATTTGACCCTGCAGGTGATGCGAGATTTCGGGCTAAAAACTCCTTTGCACGATGACTTCTGCAGATTTTATTTTCCTCAACAATCTATAAATCAGTTTGCTAATGAGATGCTTCAGTACACAGTAGAAGGTGACTGGAGTGGTGCCGCGTTTTTATTAGTGGCAGGTGCCATAGGGAATGGTATATCTGTGAATGGTTTGGATGTGGTTTCTACCCAAGCCGATAAAGTCATTATCGAAGCTTTGATGCAAGCAGGCACTGATATCAGCGTTACAGACAAATGTATTCGCATAGGCGAAGCCGCACTGCAACCTTTTCAATTCAATGCTGTTGATTCGCCTGATTTGTTTCCGCCTCTTGTTGCGTTAGCAGCCTTTTGTAATGGCACGTCTGTTATTGAAGGTGTGCACCGATTGACGCACAAAGAAAGTAACAGGGCATTGACACTTCAGCAGGAGTTTAGAAAATTGGGTGTCGATATTGCGCTTGAAAATGACAAAATGTTAATTGCCGGGCAACCGATGATCAAATCCGCAGTTGTCGATTCGCACGGAGATCATCGTATTGCAATGGCGTGCGCAATTGCGGCTTTGGCAGCAGAAGGAGAAGTGACAATTAGTTGTGCGGAAGCTGTAAACAAATCTTATCCTGCCTTTTGGCAGCATCTGCAGGAACTTGGAGGCAATGTATCTTTAACCAATTAATTTCTACATGAATTCCTTCGGAAGAATTTTCAGAGTTAACATATTTGGCGAATCGCATGGGCCGGCGGTAGGGATTGTGATCGATGGCTGCCCTGCAGGTTTACCTTTATCTGAAGAAGATTTTGTTGTTGATTTGGAACGAAGAAAGGGTGGTGTGCAGAAAGGAACCACACCACGTAAGGAAGATGATAAACCAATCTTTTTAAGTGGTGTTTTCAATCAAAAAACCACGGGAGCTCCGATAACGATAATTTTCGAACATAAGAATACACGCTCATCAGACTACGAAAAGCAGCAGGATGTTCCCCGTCCGGGTCACGCCGATTTTGTGGCAGCTAAAAAGTTCGGCGGGCATCAGGACTTTCGAGGTGGCGGACATTTCAGCGGAAGATTAACTGTCGGAGTTGTTGCAGCAGGAGTAATTGCAAAGAAAATTTTAAAGATAATTGGTTCCGACATCAAAATAGCGTGCAACATTATTGAAGTTGGTGGTGAACGGAAGATTGAAGCTGGTTTACAAAAGGCAATTGAGGCGAAAGACTCCGTTGGAGGCATTTTGGAATGCGTAGCTCAAAACGTACCGATTGGTTTAGGGGAACCGTTCTGGAACTCCGTAGAATCGCTCATTGGTCATGCAGCATTATCAATTCCGGCCGTTAAAGGCATTGAGTTTGGTGCCGGTTTCCTCGCGGCAAAAATGTTTGGCAGCGAACATAATGATGCAATTGCGGAC
>JAEZJD010000172.1 GCA_023436425.1 Bacteroidota bacterium
ATCAATAACAGAAACTGACCCCATTGCTGTTGCTCCGGTCCTGGGATCTACGTATACTTTCCCATACGGAATGCCCGCAGTTTCGCGGTTTGCATCGGTGGGCACCGGGCCTGCCCAGTTGGTGACGTATGCTTTGCCACCAGTCAACACAACTCCAAATGGCGCCATCCCTGTGTTAGCAGTCCACAAAACCTTTCTATCACTAATCCTCATCTTTATCAATTGATTGTTGCCATTCAGTACCGTATACAGGACGTCTTCGCCATTTTCTTTATTCAAAAAGATATCGTTTGGCAGAGACATTGGTGCAGGAGCAACTGTTTCAAAAAGAATTGAATCGTTCAACACTGCTTTTTTGCCATCCCAGACTGCCTGCATGATGAAGGATTTTTTAGAAGTAGGATTCGCCGCTCCCCAAAAAATGTGGCTTACATCGCCATGAGCCAGAACTTTTAAACCCGAAAATGTGCTCATGAAGCCTTTATTCCTGTCAGGATAGTCGAGATGTTGCAGGAGTTTTTTTGTAGAATAATCGATGAACGCCAGACCGTATCTGTCTTCCACCACCATCTGATTCATGTGCGGAAGCAGTGCGATGTCGAGACTGTGATTTTCGAGTGAAACTTTCCCGAAGCGAACGACAGTTCCTGCCGGATCAATAAAACGGTTATAGGGCAGAAGTATAGCGTCGTTATTGGGTGTCAATGTCGCGTCATCATAAGGGCTTCTATAGTTTGTAGCAGAAAGTGTGTATTTGCGTTGAAAAAGGCAGGAGGAAAGCGTGACTATCGTCGCAACTGCAAAAAAGCCAACGAAAAATTTCACGAAATAAGTGTTCATCTGTGATAAAAATGGGTTGGTGGACGAAATTACATCTTTGGCCGACGGACGGCAGCAATAGACAAAAATCATAATGTAATGGGAGACAAAAAAATTTTGCTAAATCGGTTTAGCCTTTTAAATTTACAGCAGCTGCTTGCTAATGAAAAATTGTGATCTCTTAAACTGTCGCTGAATTTTCGACCCCTTAGCATTTTTGTTTGAGGCAATTATCAGAAGCAAGCACCGGACTAACTATTACTCAAAACGATTACAGCAACCAATCATTTACAATTAAGTTTTATGAGAAAGTTTTATTCACTGCTAATGTTGTTATTTCTCTCTCCCGTTTATTTGTTTGCTCAGCAACGAATAACGGGTAGGGTAACAGATGAGAATTCACAGCCGCTACGAGGTGCGAGTGTTACGCTTGCCGGCGAAACGAAAGGTGCAACCACAGATGCTGACGGGAAGTTCGAGTTGCCGGTTTCCAATTTGAAGGGCACCCTAATAGTTTCTTATGTTGGATTTACAAGACAGGAAATTCCTATCAATGGTCGTACAACTCTGAATGTACAACTTAGGTCGGAGTCCGCGACAATGGCGGACGTGGTTGTAGTTGGTTATGGAACAGTTCGAAAGAAAGATGTTACCGGAGCGGTATCATCTATTAAGGTTGACGAGAAAGAAGCAGCACAAATTACTTCGGTAGATAAATTGTTGCAGGGTCGTGCAGCCGGCGTTGACGTGAATACCGGAAGTGCAGCTCCGGGTGGCGCCATCAATGTGCGTATTCGTGGATTGAGTTCCATTACCGGCGGTACAGAACCTTTGTACGTAGTTGACGGCGTAATCGTCAATACAGCAACCCAGGACAATGTTAACTCATTGAGGGTTGGCACTAACTCAGGCAACTCTTACCAGGAGGCGCAAAATGGACTGACAGGAATCAATCCTCAGGATATTGAAAGTATCGACATTTTAAAAGACGCATCGGCAACTGCTATCTACGGTTCGCGTGGTGCAAATGGAGTCGTTATCATCACCACCAAACAAGGACGTTTGGGTAAAGGGAAAGTTCAGTTTTCTTCTTCCACCGAGCTGGCACGTGTGAGCAAGAAAATGCCGATGCTTGAAGGATACGAGTTTGCACAATTTAGAAATGAAGTAAGGACGCTGACCACCACAAATCCGCCTCTCTATGATTTGAAGAACATTCAGCCGATCGACTGGCAGGATGATATTTTCCGCACCGGAGTGACAACCAATAATCGTTTGAGCTTCAGCGGAAGAAACGATAGATCAAACTATTATCTCGCCTTCGGTTATCTGGACAACAACGGAATTATACCCACAACAGGAGTAAAACAGGGCGATGTACGTTTCAATTTAACCCAGGATGTGACGAGCAACCTTAGGTTCAGTACAAAAACAAATCTGCTTTACAGGCGCAACTCCATGACGCAAAGCACCGAACAAATGGGAAGCTCCAGCCAGAGCATTGTTCGCCAAATTCTTTCCAAAGAACCGCTTCTTGACACTCCGGGAGCAACGATCAATATTGATGAAGAAATCGAAGGTCCGCGGGTGTGGTTGAAAGAATACGATGACATTACAAAAGAGTTCAGAGCATTACAATCTCTGTCACTAGAATACAAACTTTCAAAGGCGTTCACATTGAGAGCTTTGGGCGGCGGCGATATGCGTTTCAAGGACAGGCATCGCTGGTTCGGCAAAGATCTCAGCCAGGGAAAATTGACCAACGGACAATTAGGTGTTTCCGGATTGAAGAACTATGCATACAACCTGGAAGGAATGTTATTGTTCAACAAAACATATGGCAAGCACAGGTTCAATGGAACCACCGGTATGACATACGACTATTCCGATGTGCAGAATACATATACCGTGAATGAAGATTTCTTTACAGAAGATCTAAGAATTTACGGAATGGGTACGGGAGCAAGACTGTATCCGCAATTTGAAGAGTTTACCGGAGCCTCTATTCTTTCTGCTCTTGCAAGAATGGTGTACACCTTCAACGACAAATATGTTATTACCGCAACAGGCAGATACGATGGCACAAGCCGTTTTGCTGAAGGAAAAAAATGGGGCTTCTTCCCGTCGTTAGCTGTGGCATGGAGAGCATCGGATGAAGACTTCATCAGGAATCTGAATGTGTTTTCAACACTGAAGCCACGGTTCGGGTACGGCTTAACAGGAAACCAGGCAATTAGTCCTTATTCAACAATCACGCGGTATCGTGCGGGATACTACTCCACCAGCAACAGCTCAATTGCTGTGGGCGCTGTACCAGCTTTGCTTGCTAATGAAAATCTTACCTGGGAAACATCGTCGCAAATCAATGCAGGATTGGACATGGGCTTTTTTGATGACAGGCTTACGTTCACAATAGATGCTTACAAGAAAAAAACCGAAGACCTGCTGCAAAGCTTTAAAATCCCGCTTTCTACGGGCTTCGGCACCATGGCAAAAAACATGGGTAGTATAGAAAATAAAGGATTGGAAATATCTACGCAGGCAGTTGCCGTAGACAGAGATATTAAATGGAATATTGGCGGCAACATCTCTTTCAACAGAAACAAAATAGTTGAATTGGGTCAGCCGGAGGGTCAGTTTGGAGCTCTTAAACTCAGGGCTTTCACCGGCATTAACGTAGCTGGGGGATCTGAGTTCGCTATGCCTGCAAACATTTTTGCAGAAGGCTATCCTGTGGGTGTTTTCTTCGGCTTTCAAACACGTGGAATTTATCAGCCGGCTGATGTGACGGCAAATCCATTGAAATTAAATGGTGTGCCATTGCAGGCAGGTGATATCTATTTTGTTGATCAAAATGGCGACGGAAATATCACCGATTTGGACAAGGTAATCATCGGAGATCCTAATCCTGATTTCAGCTACGGAATGAATACTTCTTTAAGCTTCAAAAACATTTCCCTGAGCATTGCCATGAATGGTGTTAAAGGCAATGACATTGCTAATGGCAATTTGTTGAAACTCGAGAACACAGGTTCCGGAGTGAATGGTACAAATGGAATCAATGTTACCAAGAACGCATATTACAACGCATGGTCAACTACAAACCCTACAGGCACCATGCCTCGGTTGGGCTATTACTACGGTGGATTCACGGACAGAATTATCGAAGATGGAAGCTTCTTGAGATTGTCTATGGTGACACTCGGCTACAGATTACCTGTTACTAGAAGTTGGCTCAGCGCGGTAGATCTGTATGTTACAGGAAGAAATCTGTTAACGATCACAGATTACTCCGGTTTTGATCCAGAAGTGAACAGCTTTACAAATGATGCTCTGAGAAGAGGTGTTGACTGGAGTTCGTATCCTAACACCCGTTCAGTTGTATTTGGTTTGAACGTAACATTCTAATCTTTATAAAAACTCATTATGAAATACATTAAAAAATTCATTTTCGGTTTTACTATTCTTGGTATAGCCGTATCATGCAAAAAAGCAATAACCGAAGAGCCGCACGGCTTTCTGAATGACAAGACACTTTTTAATACTTCTTCAGGTGCAACTGCTGCTCTGATGGGTGCTTACGAACGCATAAGCACTTACTACTATTTTGGCAATCAATACCCTCAGTTTCTGAGCTTTGTTTCGGGAGCCTTCTGGTCAGGCAACACGGCAACTCAGCCCGATGCAAGGCTGAGTGTGCAACCGACGAGTGCATTGGTAACGAGGACGTGGACGGAGTCCTACACTGCAACAAACGCAGTAAATGCTTTGATAGATGGCATGCAGGAAAGCACTTTGACAGGCAACGCCAAAAACTATGTGTTGGGCGAAGCTTACTTCCTTAGATCAGTGCTTTATTTTAATGCTGTAAGAATTTGGGGCGCAGTTCCTATGAGATTGCACCCCGCAACTCCGGATGATGTAAACATGGCGAGAACTCCCGTTCCGGAAGTCTATGCACAGATAATAAAAGACCTGGAACAGGCAAAAGCGCTGATGCCCGAACCTGCTGCACAGGTGAAAGGTCGCCCCAACAAATTTGCAGCTTATGCTTTGCTGGGTAAAGTGTATCTGACGCTTGCCGGTAACGATAATGCATCAACTTATTGGCAAAAGGCATACGACGAGTTGATACAGGTATACAATTCCGGTGCGTACAAATTGGTGCGTCCGTTCAAAGATTTGTGGGATGTAAATAAAGAGAACTCCGTTGAATCCATTTTTGAAGTTCAGTACAATGCTACCGGTGGTTCATCAAACGGTCTGACTCAGTCATGGCTGCCTACCAACAGCCAGTATATTCTGGGTGCAGGAAGTCCGTTAGCAAGGGTGCGGCTGCACAAAGTAACTTTTGATGATCATATCAATACATACGGCTATGCAGATCCAAGAGTGAATGCCTCATACATTCATACCAGCTATAAAAACAAGACGGGTACATCAACCACATTGATTTACCCGAGCCTTAAAACCGATGGTACGCCTGCTTACAGTGCATCTAACGGCTACCCCTACCTGTTAAAATATCTGGATCCAGCCTGGGTTGCAAACGGAAGCAATACTAACTTCCCGTACTTGCGTTATGCAGATGTTTTGCTGATGCTGGCAGAAGCTGAAAACGAATTACGTGGACCGGCCGGTGCTTACAAGTTTATCAATGAGGTAATGAACCGTGCCCGCGATGCGAATGGCAATGGAACGATCGAATCTACAGAAACAACTCCGGCGGACTGGAGTGGCATGTCGCAGGCAACTTTCAGAGATCGAATAATGCTTGAGCGCCGCATTGAGTTGATTGGCGAAGTGCATGAATTTTACGATACAAGACGCAGGGGTGAAGCTTACTTGAAAGCGTATTTCGAACATCATAATGCGCATCCAAGATTTGTGGCTGCAGACGATTATCTGTTCCCAACCGATGCCGCTTCTGTTAAACGATTGATGTTGATGCCGATTCCGTCTGATGAAATCAATGCTAACAGCTTGATTCCTCCTTCTGAGCAAAACTTTGGTTACTAAAAAAGGAAAGAGCAGAGCAAAAATTCTGCTCTTTTTTTATATTCTCATTTTTCTTCATTTCAGCTGGTTAAAAAATGGACAGGAGAGATTTCGTAAACTTTTTCGCCACAATGCCCGCAGCATATGTAGCCACCAAAACCTTTGGTTCGTCAGTTCTAGAAGAGGCAACATCGTCATTTGCGGATTCTTTTGTGCAAATCAGTGCTGCCAATCCATTTTATTTCCAGCTGTCAAATGGTGATCCTTACATTGTGAATGGCCCATGCCTGGCAGGTGCAGCCGATATGCAAACGATGCAAGCGTATCTGCGAAAAATATCTTCGAACGGTGGCAACTTCGCAAGAGTATGGTTGTGCAATAAGCTTTTTGAAGTTGAGAAAAAATTTGGCGAATACGATGAAGAGCAAGCAAAGAAAATAGATCAACTATTGAGTTGGGCCAGGCAATACGGCATTAAATTAAAACTTTGTTTGGACAACACCCGGCAAATCATTCCTGATCAAACAGCATGGTTTAAC